>JAGVVH010000570.1 GCA_019135895.1 Bacteroidota bacterium
AGTGATCTTCATAAGAGCTTTCTCAGGTGACGAATGTGTATAATAATTTGACTAACGTACAAGTTTTACGACGAATGTAGCTTTTTGTTACATAAATGTGTATTCAAAAGCTGTTTGCAATGTAAAAAGAAAAATCATATTCTAAGGCAAGATAATAGGGATTTTACTGTTTTATAGATAAATCTTTTTCTTATTTCTCAAATGAAATTTCTCAATTCTGAGCCAGTACAGTTCTTTACGAAGTTCATTACCAAGGGTCATGAACGAAGTATAAGAGCAAAAAAAAATATTATAAGTTCTCTGGTAATTAAAGGGGTTAGCATAGCGATTAGTTTCATTTCACTGCCAATTACTCTGAGTTATGTTGATTCATCAACCTATGGAGTATGGCTGACGATAAGCTCAATAGTCGGATGGTTTGTTTTCTTTGATATTGGATTAACCCAGGGATTAAGGAATAGAATGGCTGAAGCCAGAGCAAAAAATGATGATAATCTGGCTCAGATTTATGTCAGCACGACTTATGCTATACTTTCAATTATCTTTTTTTGTGTTTGGGTAGTTTTCATTGTTGTAAATAATTTCCTCGACTGGTCAAAAATTTTGAACGTTTCTGAAAGCATGCGTCCTGATGTAACCACATTAGCGATAATTGTCTTTACTTACTTTTGTCTTTCTTTTGTTTTCAGAATAATTACGACAGTACTATTGGCAAATCAGCAACCTGCTGGTTCTTCTTTAATTGATCTGGTTGGGCAAATTATATCTTTGCTGATAATAATTGTTCTCGTTAAGACGACAGAGGGTTCACTTATAAAACTTGGTATTGCCTTGTGTGTTTCGCCGCTTGTTGTGTTAGTTGGGGCTAATTTCTTCCTTTTCAACAGACCTTACAGAAAATACAGACCAATGATTTCTAAGGTCAAGTTTTCTTATGCCAGAGATTTGTTTCAAATAGGTCTGGTTTTCTTTATCATTCAGGTTGCGGGGATAGTCCAGTTTCAGACAGCCAATATTATTATTGCCCGGAATTTTGGAACTGCCGATGTTACTGCATATAACATTGTTTATAAATATTTCGGAATGTTATTGATGGTATTTAACATTTTTTTATCCCCTTTTTGGTCAGCATCAACAGAAGCTTTTCACAAGAAAGATATTCAATGGATTAGAAATGGAATCAGAAGATATAACCAATTAAATATCTTAATGACCATGGCGAGCATATTGATGCTTATTCTTTCCGAAACCTTCTATCGCTTTTGGTTAGGAGAAGGCAAAGTCTCAATAGGCTTTACTCTTTCATTGTGGGGATTCATTTATTTTAACCTTTCAATGTTTGGAGGTAAGTATTGCAGCCTATTAAATGGTATTAGTGCCTTACGAATACAATTCATCGCCAGCATTATAAGTCCAATCATATACCTTGTCACAGCTAACCTGTTAATTAAGTCTTTTCATATAGGAGTTCATTCTCTTTTCATCGCATCAATAATAGCAAACTTTAATGGGTATTTCTTAGGACCGATCCAGTATCACATGGTTATAAATAAGAACAAAAGAGGAATATGGATAAAATAAGTGATGAATGGATTTTAACCAAAAATGGCTTTACATCCGGTAAAAATAAAAGTTTATCTTTAGGCTGGAAGACCAGAAGAAGCAGACTCTGTTTGTAAAATAACGGGACTAGAACCCCTTAAGGGATGTGTTCGCAAACTATAAAAGCACAATGCAGTTTTCAAACAAAATATCAGATAAAATCAAAAGATTAGTTTGGAGAAGGATAAAGGATTATTATTATTATTCTATTGCGAATGATCCGCCAATAATCCGCAACATAAACTATAATGTGGTACCACATCAGAAGAAAGTGCTGATAAGTTATCTGACCCGTGGATTTGCCGTCAGGCCAGAAATAAATTCAGGAAGAACTATAATACCGGAGCTGTTTAAAATCGTAAAGGTCTTTACCGAATCAGGCTTTGCCGTTGACTTGGTTAATTGTAATGATATTAAATCAATAAAGCTCATACTTGATACCAAATATGATGTATTGTTTGGTTTTGGTGAGGTCTTTTACAGAATGTCTGAATTTCAGCCAAACGCTTTAACAATGCTTTACATGACTGAACAACATCCGGAAACATCTTATAAAGAGGAGCAAAAGAGATTAGATTATTTTTATGAGAGGCATAATAAAAAAGTTCCGATAGTAAGGAGTGGCCAGTTTTATAAAATCGAACACCTGAAAAAAAAGTACAATAGTGTCATCACATTAAGTGAGTTAGAGCCCTTAAAACAAATGTATAATGATCCCTATCCTATTTTCCCTACGGGGATAATAAATCCACAATTTTCATTTTCAGACAAAGAACATTCATTCTCTCGCACCAACTTTTTATGGCTTGGCTCATCAGCAGTTATTCATAAAGGATTGGACTTATTAATAGATGTATTTAAAAAGAGAGATGATGTAAGTTTGCATATTTGTGGCTTGAATGAGCAGGCACGAAAGATTCTTAACATACCTGAAAGAGCTAATATTTACGATTACGGGTACATTGATATCCAATCGGAGACATTTCTTAATATAGTCGATAAATGCACTTATTCAATACTTCCCTCTTGTGCAGAGGGATGTGCCACATCAATTACAACATGTATGCTACACGGTCTCATACCTGTAGTTAATAAAGATGCTGGTTTTAATAGATTATCTGATAATGCACTTTTTTTAAAAGACTTCAAAATTGAATATCTTGATAACAAAATCAGTGAGCTGTCAAACTATGATATTGAATACCTGTCAAAGCTTCACGAAAGAGTCTTTCACTTTGCACGATCATCCTTTATTTTATCAACCTTTGAGGAGAATTTTCGTACAATAGTCAACGATATTATTAAAAAGAATGGTTAAACTAGTACACGTACAAAAACATTTACCATCATCTGGCAATGCAGCCCATCGACTTCATAATGCATTCCTTGACGCGGGCTATGAATCAAGCATGCTTTCTCTGTCCTCAGATATAAGCGGGGATGATAAAATTTATAGTCTGAGTAAACTGTACCAGGCCTTGTCATTTATTGACGGGAAAATCCTGAAATGTCTTACCAGAAAAGCAGAAAAGAGATATGGACTTTTCTCATTCCCTGTTTTGGGAATAGACATTTCTAAAAGTGATCAAATACGGAATGCAGATATCATATATATACATTGGATAAACGGTGGTTTTTTAAATCTTAAGTCCTTAAGAAAACTTGCCAGACTTGGTAAACCTGTGGTCTTTTTTATGCATGATATGTGGACTATTACAGGCGGATGTCATCATAGTTTTACATGCGATAAATATAAAAATGGATGTGACCATTGTCCAATATTTCCAAGTCGTAGCTTAATAGATCTATCCAAAATAGAATTCATTAAAAAATACAAATTATTCTCTAAATATGAAAACCTATACTTTATTGCACCGAGCAAATGGTTATATAGTTGTGCACAAGAGTCATTACTAACAAAGGGAAGGACAATTTCTTATATTCCTGATCTGGTTAATAATAAGCTGTATAAGCCATTTAGTAAGTCTATCGCTAAAAGAATCCTGGAAATTGAAGATGACAGGGTGGTTATTAGTTTTGGAGCAATCTCTGTAGATAGCCCCTATAAAGGTTGGTCATACTTGCGTGACGCTCTGAATATCCTTCAAAACAAACTAAATAATAAGAAAGTTTTGGTTTTAATTTTTGGTAGTGCGAAGAATAGTGAAATTGAAAAATCAATACCTTTTGATACAAGATTCCTTGGTAGATTAAGAGATGATCTATCGTCGAACATTGTATATAATGCTGCTGACGTGTTCATTGCTCCATCACTTGCTGAAACTTTCGGTTTAGTAATTGCTGAGTCTCTTTTATGTGGTACTCCGGTAGTGGCTTTTGATGTCGGCGGAATACCGGATTTAATTGATCACAAAAAGAATGGTTATTTAGCAAAATATAAAGATTCGGGTGATCTGGCTGAAGGAATTATCTATTGTCTTGAAAATAGAATAGAGGGGAAGTTAGATACATTTTTTGAACCAGATCGGATAATTAAGATGCATAGTTCCCTAATCAAAAGAATAGGTTTAGGACACAAAAGTGAAAATATTAGCAAAAGCTTAAATGAAGAATGATGAACTATTAAGTGTCCGTGGGAAAGCTGATTTAATCAGGTTATTCTGGCTTGGTTTTATCATGTATACTTTGGGCTATTTCCTATCAATTACATCTGGAGCTGTCCCTAATATGCTATTGATAGGAATGCAAGGTATGGCTCTGCTATTACTAGTACCTACAACTTTTAGTCTACTTCAACGCATTGAAGGAACTGTATATTTTAAACTCTTTTTCACTCTCTACTTTATTTGGTTATTATTAGTACTACTTAGAGGATTCAGACTTGAGTTCAGTTTCATCCAAAGGATCTTATTAAATCCCTTTGAAGGAGCTTTATATGTATTTGTGCCACTATGTGCTCTATTTACAAAGAGTACTTTCTTTTTCAAAAAAGCGTTCAATACCATAACTTTCTTTGGAGTAGTTTTTATTGTTTATTGTTTACTGTCTATTCGTTTGTTAATCACCTCAGATCTTGGCAATCTCGAGGCGCAGGCTGCGATCGAGTATTCGGCAAAAATATTTAGTATTCCTTCGGCGTTCATATTGCTTACCCGGAAATACCATTCTAAAAATGTATACAGGATTGCAATTTTAACTCTTATTCTCACACTTCTATTCTCAATTATAAGAGCACGAAGAGGTTTGGTGCTTATTACTAGTCTCCCAATCTTAGTCTCCATGGGACTCTACCTGTTTAATAATCCCGACCGAAAAGGAAATGTGATAGTTAAATTTGTATTTATTCTCTTTCTTATCTTTTTTGGTTTTATTTATGTAGTTTCTCTTCAGGATGAAAACTATGGGATTTTCTCTTCACTTATTATAAGGTCCACTGATGATACACGGTCTGGTGTGGAATATTATTTATTCCAAGATATGACCATTAGAGATTGGGTAATTGGTAAAGGAATTGAAGGCAGTTATTATTATCCATTTGCTGATAGTTTATTCAGAAGTGGTATTGAGACTGACTATTTGAATATTATTCTAAAAGGAGGAATTATAAATTTGGTATTAGTGCTTCTAATTTTAATACCTGCAATTTTTAAGGGAATCTTCTTCTCAAAGAATACGCTTTCAAGAGCGGCAGGGTTTTGGATTCTTCTATATGTGTTATGTCTTTACCCAACACCCATGACCAAATTCACTTTGTTTTATATACTAGTTTGGGTTTCTGTAGGAATTTGTTACTCGTCAAAGTTCAGAGCTTTGACTGATGATATTATTATTAAACATTTTCAGAAGGTTTAATGATAGTTTCGGCAATTTTTGAAGTATATGTCCACAAAAATCTATCCCAAAGTATTAATATTCAGCCAGTCATTTAATAAATTCTCAGGTGGTGGTATAACCTTAACCAATTTATTCTCAGGGTGGCCTAAAGAGAGAATTGCTGTAATGACTTATAACTTTATGATGGTGGGGGTTTCAACGGAAATCTGTAACACCTATTACCAGTTAGGAAAAGAAGAAATACATTGGAAATTTCCATTTTCATTTATAAAGGAAAAACCAAAATCCGGTTTACTTAATGATACTGAGCTTTTCCCTAAAAAAAGTGGTAGAAGCGAGAAATATAAAAATCAGAAGTCTATAGGATTCTTATTTAACCTGTTGATTAAATTATTGGGTCTTAATCATTTCCAATCCAGCATTTCAATCTCTGAGCTTCTTAAGGCTTGGTTGATTAAATATAGGCCTGAACTTTTATATTTCCAGATATCAAACCGGGAAAGTATAAATTTTGCCAGGAACTTAATAGAGTATCTTCGTATACCTTCGGTTCTCCATATGATGGATGATTGGCCGTCGTCTATTGCCGATGAGAGTATTTTTAGAAGCTATTGGAAGAAGAAAATAGGTAATGAGTTACAGCAGTTAATGAATAAAGTGGATCTTAATTTGAGTATCTGTGATGAAATGTCTGACGAATACAAGAGAAGGTATGGGCATGAGTTTCATTCATTTCATAATACCATTGATATAGAAAAATGGATGCCATTTGTCAGGAAGGACGTTAGTTTGAGTAGAGGAACTAAAAGTATTCTTTTTTCAGGCAGGATTGGAAAAGGAATCCAGCAATCTTTGATCGAATTGGCTGAAGCTGTTGATTCATTACGATCAGAAGGTGTTGATATCAAATTAAATATTCAATCTCCCAGAAGCGAACCAAAAACCCTGGATCAGATCAGACGATATGAATGTGTAACCATTAATCCGCCGGTTGAATATGACAGAATTCCGGAATTATATTCCAAGGCTGATATTTTGGTAATAGCGAATGATTTCAATCCAGGCGGAATAAAGTTTTTAAAGTTCTCTATGCCTACCAAGGCTCCTGAATTTATGATTTCGGGAACACCAATTTTGGTTTATGCTTCTTCCGAGACAGCGGTATATAAATTGTTTCACATTAACAAATGTGGCTATTGCGTTTCAAAGCAAAGCAAGAAGGCAATTGCAGATGCTATCAGATTACTTTTACAAGACTCTGGTTACAGAGAAACACTCAGCAAAAATGCCATTACCTATGCTCAGGTAAATTTTGACTCGCTTATTGTGAGACAAAGATTTCAGGACTTATTGATAAGATCTGCTAAATCATTCGAAGATAAGACTTCCGCTTCAAATAATTATAGACCCTTATAATACTTATCAGTAAATTGAGCAATAAAAAGGTACCTATAAATTCAGCCTATTGTTACCATAAGAGAATTTATAATACGGAAGGTCTTTAAAGCATATTCTATCAGGTTTGAAAAATGAAGGAATTCAATTATTAAGTCCTTTTTAAATATTCAAAAACCGACTGAATTTTGGATTTAGGAGGCGGTAGGGGAATATAAAACTAAACAGGGCATATCTTTAGTTTACTGCTGAAAGCATCATGGAGCTGTTAGGGCAACTCACCATAGTGGAGCAGGTTCAAGGGATAATCCACATCTATCTTTTTTATGCATAATGATTGATATCCTTTGGCTATAAAGAAGGTCTGAATTGAAACACAAACCATTCTTTCCATATACTTTATGGTAATACCAGACGTTAAACACAAAAAGGTTTTTATCACATATGGCGAAATTACCAAGAGTTTTAATTTTCGGACAACCTTTCAATAGTAAATCTGGAGGAGGCATTACCCTTACAAATCTTTTCAGGGGATGGGATAAAGACAAGATTGCAGTTGCAGCTACGCAACTTGGGAGTGATGAATTCATATGGCGTTTCCCTTTCAATTATATTCAGCGAAAATTCAAGTCAGGAATAGTAAAACCGGACCCCCAGCAGTCTATCAATGATGTTCGGAGGAAAGCAACGCTCAGATATATTGTTGTCAATAGATTCTTCTACCCTGTTTTAGAGTGGGCAGGGCTACTACATAATGCTGCCAAAATCAAAAAAACCGAGAATTTCAAGCAATGGTTAAGGAAATATAACCCCGAATTGCTCTATTTTCAGGTTTCCTCTCTGGATACGATCGTATTTGCTAGGGAATTGAAAGATTATTTAGCCATACCAGCAGTGATTCATATGATGGATGATTGGCCTTCTACTATAAGTAAGAGAGGACCATTCAGGAGTCTTTGGTCCAAAAGGATTGACAGGGAGTTAAGGTTATTATTCGCTAAGACGGACCTTTTCCTCAGCATAAGTGATGCCATGTCTGCTGAATATAAGAATAAGTATTCCAAAGATTTCCTGCCTTTCCATAATCCAATAGATATACACCTTTGGGGACAGTATAGTAAAAGAGATTATACCTTTAAAGGGGATACGGTCAAAATACTTTATTCAGGGAGAATCGGCCAGGGCATAAGCAGTTCCCTGTTGTCAATTGCGGCAGCAATTGACAAATTAAATGAAGAAGGTCAGGACATCAAGTTTCATATTCAGTCACCTGTTTCAGAACCCTCTATTATCCGCCAACTTTTATCCTATGAATGTGTTGTAATTAATAATATAGTAGAGTATAATAAATTACCCGAGATCTACTCTGGGGCTGATTTATTAGTAATTGCCAATGATTTTGATAAAAAATCCATATCATTTCTTAAGTATTCAATGCCTACAAAAGCATCAGAGTACATGATATCTGGTACACCAGTGTTGGTTTTTTCACATCATGAAACTGCAGTATCAAAATTTTTTTCACAATTATCTTGTGGATGTTGCGTTACGGAAAACGATGAAAACCAACTAATAACAGCATTAAAACTCTTAATAAGTGATCAGGAATATAGGACAAGGCTGGGTCGAAATGCTGTTAGAATCGCATCAGAACTATTTGATGGTGAGAAGAAAAGAAAAGAATTCCGGGAGTTATTAATCAGAACATATCAAAGAAATGGCACATAAATCAATTTCTAAAACTGATGAAGAGGATATACCATTTGTAAAGATATTTTGGACTGGAGGCTTTGATTCCAGTTTTCGTATTATCCAACTTTCCAGATGTAATGTCATTGTACAGCCATATTATATTGCTGATTATAAGTATAGACATTCTATAGAAAACGAGCTGAATGCAATTAAGGGAATCACAGAGGATATACTTAAGAACTCTGAAACCAGGTTCACTCTTAATCCGCTTATAATTGTTGATGCAGAAAGCATTAAAACGAATAACGAAATATCTGAAACTCAAAAAAAATTAGCTGAAGAAATAGCACTTGGAAGTCAATACGTGTGGCTTGCAGGTTTTGCCAGCCTGCACCCAGGAATTGAGTTAACAATAGAAAAATCAGAAGATGGTCATATTGGAAATTATTTTAAGACATCAGGCTGCAGAATAAAGGAAACAATCGGTGACATATCGTATTTAACTGTTGACAGATCAAAGTCTGCAAAGGAGATGGTCACAATTTTTGGCAATTTTCATTTTCCGTATCCAATAACTGAAATGACCAAATTGGAAATGTAAAGAATCAACCCTGTGGAGTTTGTACTCCATGTAAACAGACCATAGGCGATGGATTATCCTTCAGGATCACTAATTCTGGTATGAAAAGATATGAAATAGACCGTAAAAATGCTGATAAGTTGTGGTTTAAACTATGGAAAAAGATTCGCTGGCGGATTTATAAGTATTGATTGTGAATAGAAAGTATATAGTTGTACGATAGATTCAGAATTATATTATTGAAGATTTGAAATGAGAGAAGGGAATGATAATTATATATTAATAACCTCCAGTAATTTCCCTGAAGGAGGACCAGCTGCCAACTATCTTAACTTATTCTGTAGAGGACTTAGATTAAACAATATCGATGTCAGGGTATTCCTTCTTAAAGGGCATGCTTTCGGCGACTTACGGTATACTGGTTCACGGAAAAATGAAACTCTGGAAGGAATCTCTTACACGTACCTTGGGTTCAGGCAGAGACCAAACAATGTCATTCTTAAACTCTTTGATCAGACTTTCAGTTTATTGAGGTTGTTTTTTTTACTAATTGGCATCTTAATCAGAAAAGGATCAACTACAATTTTATTATACAATAGTGATATTTTCTTTAATATACCAATTTATTTGTTATCAAGGACATCACGGGTCAGAATCGTGAAGTTTTCTGCTGAGAAAATAGATAAATCACAATACAGTAATTCATTAACAGGACGGCTTTTACGAGCTTCGCATGATGCTAACTCCAGGTACCTGAGCAAGATTCCAGATAAGTTAATAGTTTTTAGCCATTATCTTAAGCACAGTTTTATTGAAAAGGGGTATTCTGCGGAAAATATCTTAATACAACCTAACCTGACGGATTTCTCATATTGGCAACCGGTTAATGTTAAAAAGAAGTATACCATTGGATATAGTGGAGCACCTTATATGAAAGATGGACTTTCTGATCTCCTGAAAGCAATGGAACTTCTTATCCGAAAAGGTAGAGACCTGTCATTGATTGTTATAGGAGATGCCACTTTTGGGAGGACACTTATACCAGGTTTAAAGGAGGAGTGTTCAAGATTAGGAATATCAGACAAAGTGACATTTACTGGTTTGGTAGATTCACATATGGTAAAAACGTACCTTTCTCAATGTACTTGTCTGGCAGTCACTCGCCCTGACACAATCCAAACACGATCTGGTTTCCCAACTAAACTAGGAGAGTATTTTGCTATGAAAAGACCCATACTGGCAACCAGATTTGGTGATATGGAGAAGTATTTTACGGATGGAGTTCACATTGTTTTTGCCGAATGTGGTTCCCCGGAATCCATAAAAGAGAAGCTCGAATGGATTATGGACCATGAAGAGGAACTGGACGGAATAGTAACGAGAGGCTATGATGCAGCTTTGCAGTTGCTTGAGTATAAGACAAGCATGAAAAGGATTATTCGTTTCCTTTCTGAATGAGCAGTATGTTACTCTCAGTTTGCAGATAGTAGCAGCCATTGAACAAATTTGGATACTAACTCATGGTAAGTTGTTGATAGCTGGCAGGAAGTCAACTGAATAGGAGCGCAATAGCGAGAGTAATCTATATAAAATGAAACATATCATTATTTTAACAGACGAGTTGGGTGCATTCCTTGTCTCCAAAGCAGATTTCAGAAATTTTACCTCCATGGATGTTCTGAAAATCAGCCAATGGTTCGGAGAGAGGGACTACAATGTAAGAGTATGCAAATTCAGTGAGTTGGATCTGTCCGTTAACTATCGGGACTACTTTTTCTTATACCAGACATCTGAAGCGCCTGGCGCCTTTTACAAGAGGTATATTGAAGACCTGGTCTATTTTCTGGAGAAACAGGGAGCTGTTATGATGCCATGTTGGAGTTCATGAGATTAAGATTCAATGATGATTCTCTTAAAACAATTAAAAGCACCTGTTACGGATCATGGGTGGATGCACTGACTTATGACAAAGGCTTTCCTGCCGTAATTAAACCTGCTTCAAGTTCAGCAGGCGTTGGTGTTTATCTGGCACACAACAGAAAAGAATACAAAAAATATATAAAAAAAACCGGACGTATCATTATTGCCTCCGGACTGAACGCAAAGGTTATGTGCAGCTGGATACGTCACCTGTAAGCAGTGCGCTTGTGGTGCAGAACTTTATACCAGGTCTCGATGGTGACTATAGGGTACTGTACTTTGGTGGCCGGTACTATTGTATGTACAGGAAAAATCGTCCGAACGATTTCAGGGCCAGCGGCAGCGGGATGTTCTTTCAGGTGCCTGACGATGAATTGGAAGGTATTCTTGACTTTGCCCGCAAACTAGCACTTGAAATTGACTTTCCTTTAATCGGGATGGATATTGGATTTGATGGTAAATCTTATCATCTTATTGAGTTTCAAATGATTAATTTTGGCACATCGGCTCTTCAAAGATCAAAATTCTGGCACGAATATCAGAACGGGAAGTGGGTCAAGTTCGAAGGCAAATCCAACCTGGAGGAAGAATTCTCAAGGTCATTTGATGCTTTCATTAACCGGTATCAGCATAAAGATTAGAAGTCAGTAATAATGATTAAGAGACTGAATATATGTGTCCTGATAAATGATGTTCAAGTACCACTATGGATTTATAAAACCATAGAAAACCTTACCCTGTCAGAATTTGCATATGTTACGCTAATAGTCAGCCGGGCGCCTGCAGATGATACAAAGGAACATCCTATATCCAAGGGAAGCGCCTTCCTCATAAGATTATTTGAATCCATAGACCGGTTATTATTCCGAAGCAAGCACTATTCTCACCAGGATACTCTTATTGCATCTCTGAAAGGCGTAGAATCTGTTATCATTCTTAATAATTCAGCCGGCCTTGACCAGGAGACAATCAAGACAGATGCCATATCAGATCTCAACCCGGACGTGATAATTCTATTTGGCCGGCATATTATTAATAACACTATTTGGTGTATTCCAAAATACGGTATATGGACTTTTTCACTTAATGATTGCAAAACCAGTGGCATGCCGGCTCAGGGATTTTGGGAAGTCATTAAACATGAGCCTCTCACAGACATGTGGCTTGAGATTTTAACGGATGACCATTCACAAAATAGCGTTATCTACTTTTCCCGCGAGTCAACATACCACTATTCCGTAACTGAAAACAGAAATAGGCTATTCGGGCGTGCCACAGTCGTCCTGCCAAGGTTAATTAAAGGCCTGTCCAGATACGGTGAAAGTTACCTGAATCAAATGATGGAAAGATATAAAGCCTTCATTCCGGCTACAGGCAGATCTGCCCGCTCTGTGTCATTTCCAACAGTTCTCAGGGATTTGGTGACACATCTGAGATTTGTCTTCCGTCTGGGTATATATAAAGTTTTCCATACTGATGCATTCAGCTGGCAATTGAGAACAAACATCATCAGTGACAATAATCCTTATTGGCATAACTTCAGTATATATAATACAATTCATCCTCCGCGTGGACTCTTTTGGGCAGATCCCTTCATTATTGCCGATGGAAACAAGTATTATGTTTTTGTCGAAGAATTTATCTATAAAACCAATAAGGCTCATTTATCAGTTCTTCAATTAGACAGTGATGGCAAGCTTCTTGATTCTCGAAAGATACTGGAGAGGCCTTACCATTTATCATATCCATTTGTTTTTAAAATAGATGGTATCTATTATATGATACCGGAAACAAACCAGAACAAAACAATAGAACTTTATAAATGCTCTGAATTTCCATATAAATGGAAATTCGAGAAATATATTATGGAAAACATAAGTGCTACTGATACCACATTGTTCCATTATGAAAACAGGTGGTGGTTGTTC
>JAGVVH010000079.1 GCA_019135895.1 Bacteroidota bacterium
CCGCGATTTTCACGAGTATGGCGATGGTCTTAGCCTGCATGCATAGTCCTCCCTGAGATGAAATCTGAACGGCTGGGTTTAAAAGGGCACTTCGTCATTGATGGTTTCCGCGGACGCCTCCCCCTCCTTGAACCCCCTGCCGTCCGTCTTGATGAACTCGACGGTGTTCCCGATGATCTGGAAGGTGCTGCGGGGCTGTCCATCGTCGGTGGTCCACTTGTTCTGGTCCAGGATTCCGGAGATGGCGATCCTGGCGCCCTTGTGAAGATACTGGGCGCAGATCTCGGCCAGCTTGTGGAAGGTCACGCACTTGATCCAGCAGGTTTTCTTTTTTCCGGACTGAAATGCGATGTTGAAAGAGGCCACGGGGTTTCCGTCTGGCGAGTAAAAGACCTTGGGATCGTCTCCCAGGTTCCCGGTCACGATGCATTGGTTGATCATGG
The DNA here is from genome assembly GCA_019135895.1 of Bacteroidota bacterium. Taxonomy (GTDB): domain Bacteria; phylum Bacteroidota; class Bacteroidia; order Bacteroidales; family WCHB1-69; genus JAGVVH01. The sequence goes on from JAGVVH010000079.1 coordinate 444, forward strand.
ATGGTTCTCCTTTCTAAAAATGATGGGTTAAAATGGGTTGATTTTGCGGGTGCTTTGGCTTATTCTTTTTACCGATTTTACAAGTTCTCTCCTTTCCTGAAAGTATTTGACGATAAAGGGTTATGTGTTTAACTCTTTGTTATTAATGTATATAGTGATCACTTCTATCCTGAATAAACAGGGGTTAAACCCATGAATGGTGAGATAAATAAAGCTGCGCTCTTGGAAATCACCAAGAAATTGCTGAAAGCGGACACGGATCTTTCGTTCCTATTGAAGTTGCGGGAAGACGATCTGAAAACGCTGGTGGGATGTATAAGGGCACGGTTGGATCAGTTGGGTAAACAGAATAATTCTTAAGAGGTCAAAAAATGGAATTCTATATTGTTCTCTTTAAAGACGGTTCATTGAAAATTTTCAAAAAGAAGCAGGATAAAGCACAACTGGAATCTGACGCCAGGCAATTTGTTTGCTCCAGTAATGTTACGGTGCAGGATTTAAATGTCTGGACATCCAACGGCTTCAAAGGTTTTAAAACCATACAGGAAATCTAGAAATAGAAAGTACTAGATTACCATTTAGAGAAGCTATCAATAACTGAAATAAGGAACTGAATATGAATAAATCAAATTTAATTTTAGAATTGTCAAAGAGAAATAGCCTGACAGAAAAACAGGCGACGGACATAGTCAATTTAATGTTTGACGGTTTTACAAAGACTCTCACAGATGGCGGCAGAATAGAGATTCGGGGGTTTGGAAGTTTCACCAGATTCGGGGGTTTGGAAGTTTCACCGTAAGGGAATACGGCGCCTATAATGGCAGGAATCCAAGGACTGGAAATGATGTACAGGTAAAACCGAAACGACTTCCGTTTTTCAAGGTGGGGAAAGAATTAAAGGAGAGGGTGGATAAAACAACCGGCTAAAGAATAAGATTATTTGGGGTTCATTCGGTTCTTGCTTACTTTCTGCTATACGTACGAAGTGCTTCCTGAAAGTGTTATTCTTGAGTCTTTCCCGGATATTCAAGAGTTCAAATGCAAAGAAATAAGTAAAAAAGGCCGGTTTTATCCGACTTTCAGGATGTCAGTTATTGGGCGTTATGTCCCCTTATCTTCAAAATCTCGTGCCTAAAATCTTTATGACACACAAGGTCACTTAATATACTTCTACAAAAAGGAAGTTCTCAAAAAAAGTAAAAACAGCATCAATTATCCCTAATATTTTGTGCCAAGTATTTCTTGACATATACAGCTGCGTTTCTTAAGATATCATCAAATCAGAAGCAATATCTCATCAAAACAAGTTCTATGATTGATCGGTAGAAATTGGTTTCTTTAGGTTAAAAAAAAAGGCATAAATCATGTTTTTCCTTGTTTGGGGAAGTAAATGGAAGCACAAAAGAAAAGAAAATGGTTTAATCCTTTATAAACAATGTCCAGAATGTAATAGATCGGGAGAATTCTTTGAGGTTATACCCAAAAAATATTTTACATTATTCTGGATACCAATTTTGCCAACTGAAAAAAAGAAATCAGTTTTTGAATGCCCCAACTGTCATGAAAGATTTTATATGCAAAATCAAGATCACTATTCCATGAAAGAGTGAATTACTAACTGATTCATGGTTGCAATACTTTAGCATCGACGGGAAATTAAAGGTTATTGGAGGGAAAAAACGTCAACCTAATACATCGTGAAGAAATCAGTCTACTCGACTCAAATATATTTAAAAAGATAGAGATAGAATGAACGTAATAAAAGAAAATCCTTATAGAACCCTTGGACTTTTCGGTAACACTACTGAGAAGGAACTCCTAAAACAAATTACTACCATAAAGCGCTATGCAGAAGCTGGCAAAACTTTTGACAAAGTATATGACTTTCCTTTTTGGGGTGAGGTAGTCCGCAGTGTTGACAAAGTAAAAGATGCCGCAAGCAGAATAGAACAAGCTAAAAATAAAGTTCTTTACTCTTTGTTTTGGTTTATTAAAAATGATCGTATTGATGAAATCGCCTTAAATCACCTCAAAGATGGAAATTTGGAAAAAGCAGTAGAAATTTGGAAAAAAGCCCTAAAAGATCAAATTGTCACAACGAAAAACTTTTCTGCCGCAAATAATCTTTCAACACTTAAGCTGGCTATAACTACAAATAACGGCTCCTTTGATGCTGATAAATTCTATTATTCCATGGATATGAAGGGAAAATTGTTTACATCCGATGCTTTTAATAATTTAGTTTCAACCGTTGTTGGTAACGAAATTATGATTAGCCGCGAGGCAATTATTAAAGATTTTGCAGATGAAATAACAAATATCATTTACCCATATTTATTGAAGCCAGTCGAGCAATCAGGCCTTGTTGAAGGCAAGTCAGACAAAGGCATTGGACTTTATAGATGGGACAATGGAGATTATTATCTCGGCGAGTATGAAAAGGGAAATAGGACAGGGTTGGGAATTTATGTGTGGGGCAGTGGCAATTATTTTCAAGGCTATTTTAAGGATAATTGTTTGCATGGAGAAGGTTTATGTGTCTTCACAGATGGTTCACAAATGATCGGCGCGTGGGCGAACGACAAATTTCAAGATCATCAATACTACGATAAAAATAAAATATCAAAAGAGATTAGAGATAAGGTCAAGTCACTGGTACAAGATAGTGGCATAAGTTTTAACGCTTTTTCAATAGCTCAATTCATTCATACTTTCAGAAATTTCCCGAGTGAAACTCAACAGTACATTATCCATAAATTCACGGATAGACCCATAGGTGTTATTGAAAGTAAATTAGAAGACTATAGCAATAAGCGACAGAAGAATCCGTCAGAGGCAGCAGTTTATGGCGCGGGTCTTTTCAAACAAACCAAATCAGACCTGATTCTGCTAAAAAATATACTTGGTGAGAATCAAATACGCTATCAAATGATTGTCAATAAGGTTGCAGAAGAAATTCTCCAGTGTGCAATTGATTATATAAATTATTATGAAGATCGTGATGCCTTTTACCCAAGCGAGAAGTCATTACATGTTTTAAAATTAGCAAAATCACTCAAACCTACGGGACCAGTTAAGGCTAGGATTGAAGATAATGAAATCGTCATCCAAGAAATTGTTGATGAGAAACCGGAAAGAGATCGCAACAGAAAAATTAAGACGCATGTTAATTTTATCAATGACAAATTGAAAATATTTCAAGATTTATCCGCTTCGATTACAAATGTTAAAGATTTTGTTTCTTCCTGCAAACCAAGGCTTGAATTGATAAAAGAGGTTTTAGGAATAGCAGACGAGTTCTACCTGAAAATATCCAGCGCTGTTGTAGGAAATGCGCGAGGAATGCTTGTTGATGTTGTGAATAATGCGCAAGAATTATTGAATAGAGGGATTGATCACTCTACTGCTTTGATGCAACACAGCAAAACTGTGAACGCTGCTTTGGAAATAACAGAATTGCTTATTTCATTTGATATGAATTCAGAATTAAGAAATAAAGTTAATGCGGATAAAAATACGTTGCAGAAGATCACCAGACAGATCACTACACAAATGATGGCTGACGGTATGTCAAAAATGGCTACAAAAAAAGAAGGGTGTTATATCGCAACAATGGTTTATGGCAGTTATGATCACCCGCAAGTGATGCAATTACGAAAATTCAGAGATGAAAATCTTGCGGCATCATATGCAGGAAGAATTCTTATTACATTATATTATAAGATTTCACCTCAGCTTGGGAAGGTGCTGAAAAACAAACCGGCAATACATTCCATAATAAGAAGTTTATTAAACACTTTTATAGGTGCCATAAAATGAAAAATAATCTATTCTTTTTCATAACATTATTGCTTTTTCTATCCGCAACGCAACTATCGTTTGCACAAACTCAGATAACGCCGGAAATTAAAGATTTAGAAGATCGATTGAGTAAAATTGAAACAACGAATAACCATTTAAAAACTGTGTTGCAGCAAATTGAAAAGAACAACAAGGTTGTAAAAAATGAATTAAATAGTATTAAAAATATAGAAGAGGGACATGCTGCTAATATCGCATCTATTCGTAACGAATTGAATGCTAAAATTTCCGATCACAAAGCAGCCGCAGAGACAAAGATAAAAAATGTCGAGGAAACCGTCAGTAAAAACACACTTTATTGGATGATGGCTGTTTTTGCAATCGCATTGCTCTCCATTGTGCTTTACGGATTGATCCGGAAACAGCTCACAAAAAAAAGTTCTGACTTGTCCGATAATATTCAACAGACAAAAAAAGTGTTGGAAGAAGAAGGAATAAAAATGGACAATAAGCTTATCGAGTTATTGGGAACACAGATGCAACTCATAAAATCTGAACAAAAATCCAGTAATACCAAGACAGATGACCATGCGCTGGCTTTGAAGGTGGCCGATGAAGTTGTTCGCATCCAGAATAATTTAGTATTTATGAATTCTGAAACAAAAGGTTTGAAACAACTGGTCGCGGCGGTTAAAAGAATTCAGGACAATTTAGAAGCCAATGGCTATGAATTAGTTGACATGCGTAACAAGCCTTATGATGAAGGAATGAGTGTAATCGCCAACATTAAACCGGATGATACTCTGAAAGAGGGGGAACAAATAATTACCAGAATTATTAAGCCGCAGGTAAATTACAAAGGTGTTATGATTCAGCAGGCGCAAGTCGAAGTAAACGCTGGTTAAAATTGAAAAAGGCGAAAGGAATAAAATGGCACGCATAAAAGTAGATTACGGAATCGATTTAGGAACGACCAACTCTTCTATCGCCAGGATGGAAAACGGCGAAGCAATTATTAAAAAAACAGACACTCTTAAAGATACTATGCCATCCTGTGTTCATTTTAATAAAAAGAAATCAGTAATTGTAGGTGATGGTGCAGCAAACGCTTTGCGTAGTGATAGAATCAGAACATTGAAAACATTAACGGCTGATACGAACACTTTCATTGAATTCAAAAGAACAATGGGTTCCGATAAAAAGTTTTTCAGCTCAAACATGAATCAGGAATTTACTTCGGAAGACTTATCGGCAGAAGTTTTAAAGAAACTGAAATCTTTTATAATGGATGACGAAATAAAATCAATAGTTATTACCGTACCGGCCAAGTTTACCATCAATCAGAAAGACGCCACTAGCCGGGCGGCAAAACTTTCCGGATTTGAACACTGCGAATTATTGCAGGAACCCAACGCTGCTTCCATGGCTTACGGACTTGGCGCATCAAGCAAAGACGGTATTTGGCTCGTGTTTGATTTCGGGGGTGGTACTTTTGACGCAGCGCTCCTGAAGGTTGAAGACGGCATTATGAAAGTCATAGATACTGAGGGTGACAATTATTTGGGCGGTAAAAATATTGACTATGCTATTGTTGAAGAAATTTTAATTCCACATTTAAGCAAATCTTTCGCCATTGACAGTTTCATCAATCAGGAAGAAAAAAAAGAATATTTTAGAGAAAGATTGAAAGTTTTCGCAGAGGCAGGGAAGATTCAATTATCATTTAAGAATTCATTTGATTTACTATCCGATCTTGGTGATTTTCCGGAAGATGATAAAGGCACTGAAATAGAATTGGATATTAAAATAACTGAAGAAATATTAAGTCCTGTTATAACGCCCCTTTTTCAAAAAGCGATTAATATTTGCAAAGAACTCTTGAAAAGGAATTCATTATCGGGTGAAAGGCTTGGCGCTTTAATTCTAGTTGGTGGACCGACATATTCACCTATCCTTCGTAGAATGCTTAAGGAACAAATTACCGACAAAGTTGATACCAGCGTTGATCCAATGACCGTTGTGGCCAGAGGCGCAGCGTTGTATGCTTCCACAATTAATGTATCATCTGAACTTGTTGAACAGAGCAGAGATAGAACAAAAATTCAGTTGTCTCTTGGTTACGATTCTACAACAGTTGAGATGGAAGAATTTGTAACCGTAAAAATTCTAAAAGAAAAAACGGCAGGAATTATTCCGGATAAAGTATTTGCTGAAATTGTTCGTGGTGATAAAGCGTGGGCAAGTGGTAAACTGGCAGTGGACGCAACGGGTGAAGTCATCGAGACAAAGTTAAACGCCGGTAAAGCAAATGCATTTAATGTTTTTTTATATAATGAGCAGGGTGATCTATTGCCATGTGAACCAAATGAATTCACGATCATTCAAGGCTCGAAGATTGGCAGCGCTATACTGGGCTATAATATTGCAGTAGGCATAAAAAGCTCGTCCAGCGGAAAAGATGATGTTGTAATCGAATATATCAAAGGATTAGAGAAGAATCAATCGCAACCCGCAACTGGAATACGTTGTGGTTTAAAAACACAGAAGGATTTGCGCCCTGGGTTAAAAGAGGATTACATCAAAATACCCATATATGAAGCTGATTATGGCCTCGAAGGTTCAAAAGCAATATATAATCAGCATGTGTTCAGCGCAATCATTACCGGCGAGGATATGCCCAGCTTTCTACCAGCCGAAAGTAATGTTGATTTAACAATAAATGTTGACAACGAAAAGATTACTCTCACGGCTTATTTCCCACTTTTAGATCATTCGCATTTAATGACGTTTGATAGTCGAGATCTGGGTGAAGGTCAAATTGATCTTGGTTATTTAGATACAGAAATTGCTAGAGCTAAGCAAACCCTATCGCTCATGAAAAGTGAATATGATTCTGTAGTTGAACAAGAAGTTGATAAACTTTATGCGGATATTTGCGAATTGGAAAAACTTTTATCACAAGGGAGAGGTGATTTTGACAGAAGAAAGCAAGTATTAAACGATCTTCGGAGGAAACTTAGAAGGATTGATAAAATTCAGGAAGAAACGGAATTCCCCAAATTGGCGGAAGAATTAAAGAGTGTTTTTTATCGTCTGGAAAAAACCTTCCAAAGATATGAAGGACAATGTGAAGGTCTCAATGAAAACGCAGCAAGGGAAGCAATCAAACAATTCAAACAACAGATACCGCAAGTGATCAAAGAAGGAAATGTCAAAGTTGCAAAAGAATTGATCCAAGACATTAGAGGCCTCGACTTTGCTTTGTTAGATGCAGGAATGGGCGCACAAATGGAGATTAATCTTTTAAAAGAGTTCAATGATGACTTTGAGATTCATGAATGGAGCGATAAAAACAAAGCAAGAATGTTAATAAAACAGGGGCTTGACATCGCAGCAAACTCTCCTTCAAAACGGAAATTACGGCCAATACTGATTGAGCTTTTTAAATTGTTGCCAAAAAGTGATAAACCCATTTTCGCAGATGATGACAGTATATTGACTGACTAATGCAAAGCAATAAAGACATAATATCAAAAGGGTCTGTGATTGCAGGCCAATACGAGATTCAGTTCCCGATGGGGAGTAGTTCTTTCGTTCGTTCCTTCAGGGCAAGGAATAAAAAAGGCAATATCATACGTCTTGATCTAATAAATATTGCTTCTCTGCCGTCTTCCTTTTTTGATGAAAAGGGGAAGCTGATACAATTATCTTTGCTGAATAAGACCAGACATTCAAATATTTTAACTTTCAAAGAAGAAGGTGAAACGATAATTGATAAAAATAAATATGCCTATATCGCTTTCGATTTTATCAGTGGTGAAACGCTCGCTGATAAGTTGAAACGGGAAGTGAAGCTATCACCTTATGCGGCGATCCCGATAATCATCGAGTTGCTGGAAGCCGTCGCTTATTTGCACAACTTACCGGAACCAATTATCCATAATTCAATCGCACCGTCTTCTGTATTACTGGATCTCTCCGCAAAAAAAGAAAAACCTGTGTTAATTGGTTTTGAACAGGCGCGCACTATCAGTAGTAGCAGTCAAAGCATTGCTATCAAAGGGCTTTCACCTTTTCATGCAGCGCCGGAATTGATGCGCGGTGTTTTTATTCCGCAGAGTGATTTGTTTTCAGTTGGCGCATTGTTGTATCATTTGATTTTTGGATTACCGCCTTGGTATAATGAAAACGTTTTAAGCCAACCCATCAGTAAAATTAAAATATTGATGGAACAAGCCCGTGAAAAAAAGCTTATTTAT
>JAGVVH010000429.1 GCA_019135895.1 Bacteroidota bacterium
ATGCTATTGCCGTTCGGATTTTACAAGAATAGCAGGATAGCGGAATGTGAGATTGGGTCGCTATGTATAACCCTTGATTATGTTAAATGCATCCTTGTGAGCCGCAGCGTGGTTGTCGTGCCATCAACAACAGCCGAGTGTCTGGCATATACGCTATATGGTATGAATATACACGACCTGTATGAGAAGGTGTCAAAAAACTGGCTTGGCGAAGTATTCGAGGATAAAATATTATTTATTGTTTTAAGAAAAAAATGAATACAATGGAAGCAGCAATATATGGGAAATTAATAATATCGTCACTTATTATAATCATTGCCGGGTGGCTCTTTCAGGACCAGGCAGACAGATATTCCGGCAAGATTGCCAGGTTCTTCCAGAGGGCACTTACCGTTGTTGTAATGGTTGCGATGATTGTTTGTGCCGGGAGTGTGATAGCGGTAGTGTGGGTTAATAATTAACGGGATGCAAGTATGAAACGTGCCGAAACGAAACGATGAAAAACGAAATAACTTTTAAATTATAAACTTCCGCTGAATAGTGCTACTGACGGCATGTTTTATGACTTGCTGTTATAAACTGTAAGGCGGGCAAATTCAGATTAAATGAAAGCAACAAAAATTTATTACAAAAAGCTGTTTAACCTCGGTAACTTCCAAAATGAGGAAATAGGGGTGGAAATTGAAGTTGAATACGGAGAACGTGCCGTTGATGTTTTGCAGAAAGCAAGGCAATTTGTGAATGGGCTTGACCCTAAAAACGAAAAGGAACGCAAATATAATGAGGCTTGCGACATCCTTAAAAACAAAAACGCCTGGAACTATCAAAGAGTAGTTGAAGCTGAAGAACTTGTAAAACAGTACGAAGCTGATAAAGAGCGTGTGGAGGAAGAATTGCCGTTTTAGATGCAGTATGGCGGGTTGGCTGCCCGCCTTATTGTTTATAACTTTTTTAGATGCAGTATGGCGGGTTGGCTGCCCGCCTTATTGTTTATAACTTAAAAATAGAATCAATAACCATATACCCCGTAAACAGGGGGATAGAAACAATAAAATAAAAGACAATGCTTTTAACATTTTCTAAAACACAATTTGTAGACCGAATAGCAAGTGGAGCCAAAGTACACACTATTCGGGAAGATAGACACGACAGATGGAAGGTCGGCAATAAAATTCATTTTTGGTTTCGCAACCCGCGAAACACAAAAGGCAAAGAAAAGCCGTATCAGTTTGGAACTGGCGAAGTTTCAAGAGTAGAAACAATACGTATAGATTTTGCAATACTCGAGGGTCGGCAACTGGATACTGTTTATATTGGGGATGACATTATTCTTCAGTCTGAAGCCGAATTAAATGCTTTAGCGGAAAACGATGGTTTTGATAATTGGTGGCAAATGAAGCTTTGGTTTGTCAATATAGATGGCCAATATTTCGGTAAAATAATTTTTTGGAAAAATTTTGAATTGGTAATGAATCATAGGGTAAAAGCAAATAAGAAAGAACAATGAAAGTAATCCAATTTATACGCTTATTTTTCAAAATGATCGGCACACCAGTGTGGTATCAGGGCATTGACCACCCGACCCTGTTGCAACGAATAACCTGGCGGACAGGCCCGGCACTTGCTTGGAAGGTCGCTAAAATGTGCTACTTAAATAATTAATTAATTATGAACTACAAAAACATTCAAACAGTAGAAGACGCAGCCTCCGCAATCGGAGTACCGCTGCTCACGGAAGAGGAACACGGAAACCTGCTCTGCCTGCCGAAAAGTATGGCAAGGAATAATTATCTACACTATTTGCTGACAATCGTTTGCCGGGCAATCAATGGCGAGTGGGAGCCTGATTGGTATTCCGAGGAATATGTTGGTCAAATAATGTATTATATGCCGGGCCGGCAAGGGCTTGCGCCCATCAGTTCGCGCTGCGGTCTCGGGTATCTGCGCAATTCTTGCGGCCCCGTCGGTACGGCTGAGTCCTGCGGCATGTCCCTTTCGCTAAAAGACTATGATCTTTGTAGGTATGTCATAAGACAATTCGGGGATCTGTGGATTGAGTATTTAACTGGGATCAAATAGGGCAAATGGAAATCCTTCACGAAATATCACACAAATTCCAACAAGAGATTATCGTCCCATACGCGGCCGTTACCAATAATATAGATATAGCGGTGGGAAATAAATGTAAATTTCAAGACGGCACGGTGGCAGTAATCACGAATATCAAACACTTGAATATGATGGCCCGCACTACGGAAAAATATGTTATGGAATTATACAACATATCATCATGGGGATTGCTAAACCAATGGTATCTGCGTGGGATACATTTTGACTCAATATACTTTTTGAAACTCAAAATAAAAAAAGATGAGTGA
>JAGVVH010000247.1 GCA_019135895.1 Bacteroidota bacterium
CAGATGGGATTATTGACCGCAAAAATTTTGAAGATGAAAATAGGATTAAAAAAATAATAACTTTGCAAATACAAAATGAACTTTTACCATACACACTTTTTGGGACATTACCCAGAGGACAGATATTAGGGGCAGCTTTTCCTTGTGGTCATTCTAAAAATAATGATTATTTAAAAGACGCCCCTGCAAATGTTCGAGCAGAGGCGTCCAAATATTAATCGTAATTATTAGAATAATAGTAAAAGAATTCTATTTGTGTACTTTGCGGATAAATTCCTCTACTTCAGGCGAGCCTCCTTGATATACCAAATAACCATTGTAAGGCTCTCTTTCGGTAATTTCGTCATTGATAGGGGTTAACATAAGACGCTTAACCTCTTCAGGATCCTGAGTTTGTCCCATAGCCCAGCCTAACTTAATGTAAGCAACTTCGGGGAGCATATTTCCGCAGGGGATGATTCCTTTTGCCATCATATCACGTCCAGTATCATAGACAAACATATCCACATAGCCCCAAAGAGTTTGCAACGTCATAAATTGGTGAACGCCTTCTGCCTTGGCTCTTTCCACAGCGGGGTACATCTCTTTATTGATGTGTCCCAGCCCGGTTCCTACCCAAACAACCCCTTTGTAGCCATTATCAATAATAGAGTTCAGCATATCAGGTTTCATTCCCGGGTAGTAATAGAGCATGGCAACTCTGTCGTCGAAGGTGGGAACAATCTTTACATTACGGTCTTTACGTCTTGGTTTATAATTCTCTTTAATAGGGAAAACGCCCTGACGGGTAACTCTGGCAACCGGAGTGTCTCCGATAGTTCTGAAAGTAGAACGATAAGAGGAGTGCATTTTTCTGACGCGGGTCCCTTTGTGCAGGAATCCATATTCGTCAGAAGTTGGTCCGAACATACAAACCATCACTTCTGCAATATCTCCATGACCGGCGGCAGTCATGGCATGCATTAAGTTAAGGGCGGCATCTGAACTGGGGCGGTCTGAAGAACGCTGCGATCCAACCAATATTACCGGTACCGGAATATTCTGACACATAAAAGTAAGGGCAGCTCCGGTATGGTGCAAGGTGTCGGTTCCATGACCAATGACAATCCCTTCAATTCCCTTTTCAATTTCCTCGCCGATTTTCTTTGCTAATGCAATATATTGAGTCGGTCCCATATTTTCGGAAAATACTGCAAAAATCTTTTCTGTATCCAGATTGCAAATGTCAGCAAGTTCCGGCACAGCACCATAAAGTTCCCCCGGTGAAAAGGCAGGGATAACGGCACCGGTTCGATAATCCAGACGTGAGGCAATAGTTCCTCCTGTGCCCAGTAGTTTAACATGGGGCAATCCTTCAGTATAGGGAAACTGTTTTTCAGGAATCTTATAATTGGCTTTTTTATAGCCCGTTTCCTTCATATCAGTAACTGTAGTGATATCTATTCCAATATTATAACCTGTGATGACTTTCATTACTATATGTTGGTCATCATCATTTTCTGCACGGGGCAAAATAGTACCCGAGAAATGGCCGCGGGTAGTCTCTACCTCTGCACTTCCCCAAACTCTGACATTATATTTTTTCAAAAGTTCCAAAGCAGCACCTTTGTATCCTTGGAAAATATCTTCGCTCATCTTCTTTCTGTTTTAAATAGTGATTATTGTGTTAATAGTGAAGAGGGTATCTTAATTCAATATTTTTTTAGCCAACTCTTTCAAATCAACATTTCCTTCGCTGATAGTTCTTAACTGTCCCATAATGCTGTTTACCTTATCAACAGAGTTGGTGTTTTTTCTTTTGGGAGAGAATTTATCATCAATAAATTTAATTCTCGCAAAAACATCATCTTTATTAATTCTCTTAAATTGAATAACCGTAAGAATTGATTCAAAATCCATCTTAGGATGTTTAAACATTTCGTTCAGCATTTTAGGAGCAATAGCAAAATCTATATTTTCCTTTTTTAGATAGGCAAATAGATCGTAGATCCGTTCAAGGTCAAACTGAATATTTTTATATTGACCATGAAAATGTTTCAGCTTTTGTCCGAAGAAGACCCCGACATATTTAGGACAGATATCCAGTTCGGTAACAATTTTTTTGATTAAAGGGAAATAGTTATGAGTAAAGATATAATTATATGAATCTTGCGGCACATTCCACTCTTTCAATTGGTTGTATCTGTCAATAATTTCATCAGGAACTGTTGAACGCAGGGAGTCGATATAGTCGGAAGCCAAAGGAATCGGAGCGGAGTCAGTATCAGGATACATTCTGTCGGCACCGGGGAGTACTCTTTCAAAGATCGTAGTTCCGTCGGAAAATGACTTTCTAGTTTCTTTCGGAACACCATCGAAAGCCATGAGAGCGCGTTCTTCGATAACATCCAGTGCAGTCTTAACGTCATCTTCCTGAGCCCAGAACAATATCTGAGCATCTCTTTCGCCTGCTTTGAGCATTTGTCTGATTTTTTCGCGTACATGTTCGCTGATAACATCATCCAAATCTTCGGAAGTAGCCATATTGGGTTTCTCAATACAAGCAACCACCTTCAATCGGTTTATAAACTCATCATAAAAAGGTTTTCCGGGTTGTGTGAAATGAGAAAGCAGCCCTTCAAATTGGGGTAGATTGACAGCGTAAAGTTTTTCTTTTCTATCAATGGCATTTTTAATAGGAGTATAATAGAAAGTGAACTCTTTAGGGTCGATTTCCACGAAATTCATTTTCCAGTTTTCCTTAGAAATTCTGTTGTTCAATTCGTCCCGAATTGCCAGCAAAGCCCATTGTCTGAAAACTTCAACATGTGTCAATTCAGGGATCCATTTCGTATGGGCAACCCCTTTAATTTCAACGCGTGTTCCACCTTTACAGCTGACATTTACATCTTCACGTCCGGCGCCGATACCTGTTCTCACTTTGCCTGTACTACGGTTCAAAAAGCGGATATAATCACAGCCCTCTTTTACTTCGTCCGGATTTTTAAAGTCGGGATAAGTAACCGTTTCAATTAAGGGCATTCCCAAACGGTCGGTCCGGTAAACACGGGTATGACCAATATCGGAAACTTCGCGGCAAGCATCTTCTTCAATACTTAATTGGATGAGGCGCAGTTTCTTATTTTTCATCTGAATAGAGCCTTCCAATCCGATGATGGCAGTCCTTTGGAAGCCCGTCGGAATGGAACCGTCCAAATATTGCTTACGGGTAATATGCACTTCTCCGACGATATTAAATTTAGAAGCAAGTGCAATCTCAATGGCAATTCCCAATGCCTCTCTATCGATAGGAAAGGGTGGCGTATCGTCAACATCGTAGGTACAGGCAGATTTATTTGCCAGATGATAAATGATTTTTTTGCGGGTTTTAAATTCCATGAGGGCAGTCCCGTCATATTCTCCCAATTCCGACAAAGTAGGGCGCATGTGGCGAATAATTTCGGCGTCATACTGTCCAATTTTCTGGAAATAGCCGGCAGGGCAACGGCAAAATAATTTCTTTTCAGTTAAAAGCTGTTGGTGTACTTCCAGACCAGACATGAATCCTATGCGATCATAATCTTTTTGAGTTGCCTTTTTCCGTTCAACATAGCCTATTTTCTTGAGAGAATCTTCAAAATTCTTGCGAGGATTAAAATTAGTCACGTTAAATTTAAATAAAGTTATTTTTTTCTATTTCTAATCATGAGTCCGGTTTTGGCTTTTCCGGTTCTTATATAGTCAAGTAAAGGTCTGAAAGAGGGGCATCCATATTGGCAAGAACCGCATTCAATACAGTTCATAATGCCGTAACTTTCACAATCTTCATATCGTTTCAATTCAGAGAAAGCCTGAAGGATATAAGGTTGCAATCCCATTGGACAAACTCCGATACATTTTCCGCAACGCAGGCAAGGATAAACCCTATCTCTTTTGCTTTCCGATTCATCCATAAGCAATAAACTGGACATTCCCTTTGAGACAAAAGTATTCACCTCTGCGATGGCTTTTCCCATCATGGGACCACCGGAAATAATCTTTCCGGTATTCTCAGGGAAATCAATACTTTGTAAAATCTCATTTAGTGGAGTGCCAATTCTTACCCTGAAGTTATGAGGTTTTTCCAATTTCTTTCCGGTTACCGTCATGGTGGTTTCAATCAGCGGTTTGTTTTTTTGAACTGCTTCATATACCGAGTAAGCTGTAGTGATATTATTGGCAATTACGCCCACTTCAATCGGCAATTTACCATTCGGCACTCTTCGGTTTATCAAAGCTTGAATTAACTGCTTTTCTGCTCCTTGCGGATACTTGGTTTTAACGGGGCAAACCTTAATATTGGGATATTGCTGAGCAACCTGACTCATCTTCTCAATGGCATCCTTTTTATTATTTTCAATCCCGATCAATGCTACAGGGGCTCCCGAAGCAACTAAAAGGGCTTGAATTCCCACCATACACTCTTCCGTTTTTTCGAGCATCATCCGATGGTCAGCGGTGATATAAGGTTCGCATTCTGCAGCATTGATAATTAGGTAATCCACTTTCTTATCAGGGGGAACCATATATTTTACATGGGTAGGAAAGCAAGCGCCTCCCAAACCAACAATACCGCACTCTTTGATTCTATCAATAATCTCTTGTTTAGAGAGTGTTATTTCTTTCTTGATTTCTTCACTCTTGTCAATAGTATCAAGCCATTCATCGCCTTCAACATCAATCACCACAGCTTCTCTTTTATATCCTGAAATGTCAACTGCCTGATCAATTTTGGCAACAGTACCGGAGAACGGAGAATGGACATTAGCAGAAATGAAAGCTTCACCTTTACCGATGAGTTGCCCCACTTTCACTTTATCTCCTTTTTGAACCTGAACAACTGCAGGAACTCCCATGTGTTGATTCAGTAAAATAGTTGCTTGTTTTGTAAGTGGAAAATACTCTATAGAATACTGTTTAGCAAATTTATTTTCTGCCGGATGAACACCACCTTTTTTAAATGTAATCATGACTAAAAAGAATTAATTGTTAACTATTTCCGTTTCAACTTGCTGTTCAACAGGTTTTTCAGCCTTTGGAGGAAAGTGGCATTCATGAATGGCATGGGTGGGGCATTCTGTGACACATTTGCGGCATAGTTTACATTTGGTAAAATCTATATATGCGAGATTATTCTCTATGGTAATAGCATCAAAAGCACACACTTTGGCACATTTTCCGCATCCGATACAGGCAACGGTACAATTTTTCTTGGCAACAGCTCCTTTTTCAGTGTTACGACAGGCAACATAAACACGGCGTCCTTTTTTCTCTTTGTTTCTCATCTCAATAAGTTTACGGGGACAAGCTTTGGCACAAGCTCCGCAAGCTACGCATTTTTCTTCGTCAACGACAGGCAGATTGGTGGTTTCATCAATATGAATGGCGTCAAACTTACAGGCCTTAACACAGTCGCTATATCCCAAACAGCCAAAAGCACAAGCACTCTCTCCGGCAAAAATTGTTGCAGCAAATTCGCACGTCAGTGCTGAATCATAGGAAGATTTTGCAGGGGCATTCTCACACGAGCCGTTACAACGGAGTACTGCAATTTTAGGTTCTGACTGGTCAGCCTTTAATCCTAAATAATTGGCAATCTCTTCTGAGACACTGTTTCCTCCGGCAGGGCAGCCCAGCCCTTCCAACGATTCTCTCTTGACGATTTCTTCAGCCAAATTACGACAACCGGCAAAGCCGCACCCACCGCAGTTCGCTCCGGGTAGCCTTTGGGCAACTTCATCTATTCTCGGGTCTTCAATGACCTTAAAAGCTTTTGAAACAAAATACAATATAACCGCAGAAATCAAAGCAATGGCACCCAGTACAATTGCAGCAATTAGAATAAAATTTGTACTCACGATAACTCCTTTTTTTGGTATGCAAAAATAATTTTTTTTTTATTTGAATAGTAAAATATTATTATTTATTTGCTTATTTCTATACATTATTATTAATCCTCAGAAAGAATTCCGGTTGCTATGTTTTAGATTATATGGGATAAAAGTCAAAAGTTGTGGATTAACTAAAAAATACATTAAATAAAACACACTTTTATAGTTCAATAATAGCAATACAATAATTCTTACCCGTTTTAAAAAACAATGCCGTCTTATTATCAGATATTTTCAAATGCTTATTTAAATAATCGGGAAATTCTGAAATACTATTAACATTTTTCTTTGAAGAAAAGTCCAATAGGGTAGTTATTTCATCATTTTGTGATTTTATATTTTGAGGATATATTGACAAAAGTTGTAGTTGTTTTTTAGTTGACGTAAATAAAAATGAGATTTTATTATTACATTTAAATTCTTGCAAAAAACTTTTTATCGGATATCTGTAAAATTCGCAGTTGGATGTTATTGTCCCCTCATTATCTAAAACAAATAAATATTTACCCTCTTGCATAATGTTATTTATCAAAAGGTTGAATGAATAGCTCAATAAGTATTCTTGATTTAAATTAAAGCATCTTGCTGTACCAATTTCTCCTGTTTTGAATAAAGTTTCAGAAAAATATCGATTAGTATTTTCGATTTTATTAGTTTCGGGATTAAAAATTGTACTAAAAAAACCTGATGACCACATGGGAGAATCCATTCCTTTTATGTCTGGAGCTACTGTTCCCGTGATTAGGATACGTTGGTCATCAGTTTCACATAATGAAAGATTTGATGCCCCTTTGGTATCATTCCACAAACGACCAAAATCATAATCCTTGGAATCTTCTTTTGAAAAAACATGAATACCAAAAAATGGTCCTATTGGATTTAGTGGCGCAGCATCAGAAACAAACTTCAATTGTGAGGCATTGAAGCTTGTTACCCTGGCCAAAATTACTTTTCCGTCATCAGTAACCAAATAATCGTTGTAATTATAGATGTATAAGTGTTCAAAATCAATATTACCGAATAAAATATTTCTGTCAAATTCTTTTTCCCAAAGTTTTTCCATTTTCCGGTTAAAAAGAGCAACAGTTGTATTAACTTTCAAACCAACAGTGCCAAGCGTAGAAATTACGGCAACATATTCTTTATTTGAAGAAATATGTGTTTTTATATCATAACCATACCAGTTATCTATAAAAGTGTCATAAATTGTATCTTTTTGGATAAGTTGGAATGTGGATAATTCAAAACGACAATGAATTAATACTCCATTCCTTTTTGCGTTATTTAGTAAAGGATCTGTCTTCTTGAAAAGAATATCAATATGTTGATCATTGATCAATGCAAGTTGCACTAAATATCCTTCAAATTCTACGAATTCCTTTTCCTTGATTCGATTACAATTTCCATCAATTTCAAGCAGCGTTGGAACTTTTCCGCCCTTTAGATA
>JAGVVH010000063.1 GCA_019135895.1 Bacteroidota bacterium
ACTCCACAATGCGGTGTAACTTCCTATACCATTACAGCTTCTGCCTCATCGGGTGGTGCTATTTCTCCGTCAGGTGCTATATCAGTGATTGCCGGTGGTAATCAAGCCTTTACCATGACACCGGATGATACCAGCCATGTTCTGGCTTCGCTGGTTGTTGATGGAGTTGTTAGCTCTCCTCAGAGCGTATACTCTTTTAACGGAGTAAATGCTGATCATACTATTCACGCTGTATTTGAACATGTTGGAATCAACGAGAACAATCTGCAAAACAGTGTTATCATCTTCCCGAATCCTGCCAACGATCTGTTAAATGTTAAACTGTCACAAGAATTTGAAAGTGTTGAAATAACCAATATGTTAGGACAGCTTCTTTACAGCAATAAAGTGACTGATTCATTCTTACAGATTGACATCTCTTCCTATACTTCAGGAGTCTATTTCATTCGTCTGAAAGGAGAGAATGGCCTGGCAACCAAGAAGTTTATCAAAGAATAGTAGTTAATTCTTTGGATTAAAATAACAAGGGCAACTCGAAAGGGTTGCCTTTTTTTATTCTAGTAATAATTTGAAAATAGTTATTCTCAGTATTGCCCCTGCAGACATGATTTGATTGGTCGAATTATCGGTAATTTTTACTCAGAAGGAACCATTATTTTCTTCTTTCAAATTTCATGCCTAATAAAATATATTTCATAAGCACAAAAATATAATTTCATAGGCAAGAAAATATAATTTTATAAGCACAAAATTAAAATTTCATAGGCACAAATTTTTTTTTCTTAAGCAAGAAATTAAAATCGTATAAAAATATAGATCTTTTCTCCTAAATGAGACTGCAAAAATGCAAATCCAATAAACCTTTTGATGGTGAGAAAAGTTGATATTGTCGCAAATTTATTCGCGGAGGGAATATAGCTTAGGAACATTTTGATTTTAGGAGCAATATTGTTTTTTCCCAGACTCCTTTTAAATCGTTTTGGAACTCATATTTGATAATAAAGTTCTGTCTGGTTAAGAAAATAGTTATAACTGAAAAAGGCATTATCCCAAAATCTGGACAAAATTATAGAGTGCAATTTAGAAGTTAAAAAAGCCATTTCTTTCGTTTTAGTACATTAAATTTTTCCTATAATATTTTTTATGAATAGAAGGGGAAAAATTTTTTTCTCAACTCAGAGACACTTTTTGTTGTAGAAAGTGTAAATTTTATTTTAACTTTTTTTAATCCTCATATAATATTAGAATTTAATTACAATTATTGGAATCAAACAGTCAATTTAATTTTTTTGCGCTTTTCTGTAGTTTTATTTGTATTATCTAAGGATAATTTATATATTTGCGGTGTCAAATTGCAATGCTGATAAAGCATTTTAATATCAACATTACATCAACTTATACGGAGCATAAAGCACTTCTAAATTATGTTAAGGGACTTTGCGTAATTAGAAGATATAAATAAAAAAATAAAAAAAAAGAAGTTCTCTTTATTAATTATTCAATCTAAATGAAAAAACTCTTTTTTCTTTTTTGTGTAATGGTGGCTATGGCTTTATCGTCCATAGCTCAAAATTGCCAAGTAATCAGCACTTTCCCTTATGAGGAAAGTTTTAATTCAATTACTACATTAAGTGTAGCTCCGCCCTGCTGGACCTGTTTTTCCACCAATCCTCCTGTTCCGGTTGTTACAAACGGTCCTATGGGAAACTCACTTATGTTTAATGTTTCCAGCGTAGGGAATTATGCTTATGCTGTTATGCCTAAAATTGACACCTCTGTTATTTTAAGCAGTTTATCTTTGAATTTTGATATTCAAACCTTTGTTAGTGGCATGGCTGTTGAAGTTGGAGTTATGACTGATAGTTCTGATATGAATACCTTTCAACAAATTGCATCTGTTCTTACAGAGGCCCCATTAGGCCCCCCAACTTATATACACTATCAAGTATATTTCAACAGTATCGCATATTTGGGAACTCCACATTTCATTGCTTTTAGATTTGTTCCCACTACCATTGCCGGCATGTTTTGGGTTGACAATATTGTTTTATCCAGACTATCCAATTGTACTCCTCCAACAGATTTGACCATAAGCAATATATCAGGTTCATCTGCTTTAGTATCTTGGACTTTGGCACAGACTGCTGATAGCTATACTGTGGAAATAATAGACAGACAAGGAAATATTGTTTCTTCAGATATTACAACTAATAATCAAATGCCTGTAAGTTCATTAAATCAACAAACAGGTTATACTGCCCGAGTATTTTCAACCTGTGGCGACAATAATAGCGATACTGTTTCTCAATATTTCATAACGACCTGTAATCAAATTCATGAATCTATTATTGGAACCGGAACACAAATAATGAACGGACAAGCCGTGCCTTTCTCAGGGTGGGAAAGATCATCTATGACCCAACAAATTTTTACACCGGAAGAAGTAGGTGGAGAACAATTTATCAATGCTATTGCATTAAATTACTATTATATATCTACCTTGCAGGTTGATAATTTTAAAATCTATTTAGGTACTACCGAAGATTCTGTATTCACAACCGGAACCTCATGGGTGCCTTCAACACAATTTTCGCAAGTATTTGAAGGATCTGTTGAATTTAGAAGCAATCCTCCTGAAAATTGGTTTACTATTTTATTTGATAGTACATTTCATTATGATGGGGTTCATAATTTAGTGATTGCCATTTGTGATAGTATTAGTGGAACATTGGTAATGCCCTTGCCACGTTTTTATACTCATCCCACAGCCGGATATTCCTCTATTTATGTCGTTAATACCAGTGGTAATGCTCCTTCTTTGGAAAATCCGGGAAACGGATCACTTGTTCCGAACAGATCAAATATTAAATTTATTCAAGCTTGCTATGAACTAGGTTGTGTTGCTCCGAATATTATGGTTACAGGGGTTTCTGACACTTGTGCCAACCTGACTATAGTTGGCAACAGCGAATCTTTATGGCAAATACAATACAAGACTTCAGCCGCCACCTATTGGGATTCCGTTAATGTAACAACCCCATCATATCATTTTAGTAATCTATCTCCTAATACAGTGTATAACGTCCGTGTAAAAGCCCTTTGTGACAATAATGAAGAAAGTGATTGGGCTATACAAACTTTCGAAACCACCTGCGGAGTTATTTCTTCATTACCCTGGAATGAAAATTTTTCCTATTACTCAGATCTTAATAATGATTTCCCATCATGTTGGACCATACGCTCTAATTATACGGGTTATCCTATATTAGATACGGTAAAATATCATTCAGCTCCGGCATCGGTTCATTTAAAGAGCAATGAATATTCCTATAACTTAATTGCACTTCCTATTTTAAGTTCTGAAAACACTATCGGTTCTGTTTTTTTGTCTTTGCAAGCATATTTTACAACACCTGATCAATTTCTTGAAATCGGTGTTATGACAAATCCTTTAATTGATACTACTTTTGTTGGTATTGCCACCTTGTCTGCTTCTCAACTCTGCCGTTGGGAATCATTTGACATTCATTACAATTATTACTTTGGAGAAGGCCGATATATTGTAATCAAATATGATAATCCAAACAATAACGCTTCTAATGAAATGTGGATTGACGATATCACTGTTGATTTTATTCCAAATTGTCCACGTCCGATCCATGTTGTTGTTAGCAATATTTCTGATCAAAGCGCATTGGTTTCTTGGAACAGAATAAACGGAAACTCCAATTATTCAGTAGGAATATTTGCTGCCGGAGATCAACCTGATGCAACTGATTTTGTTTCTGTTAACGATACATCTTATGTTTTGGGTTCTTTAACGCCTGACACGGAATACGATGTATATGTTAAAACTGAATGTGGTGCTAATATCAGTTCTGCTTATAATATTGCTCATTTGAGAACACATTGTTCCCCAATTTCTGTTGTTTCACCCTATATTGAGAGCTTTGACGTATATGGTTCCGGTAGTGCAATATTGCCGACTTGCTGGACTTCTCTTCCATTAATTAATGCACATAAACCATATATTTCTGCATCAACAACATTCAATCAATCTGCAGGAGCACTCACTTTTTATACCACACAAAATGAAAACTTATTTGCTGTTATGCCGGCCTTTTTAGAGCCGATTAATACTCTAAAATTAAATTTCTATGCATATTCCAATGGTAATAATCCTATGTTAATTATTGGGGCTTTAACAGATAATACTGACATGTCTTCTTTTGCTCCTATTGATACTGTTCAAATTACTACATTGCAAACATGGGAAAACTTTGAAATTTTCTTATCCGATTATACAGTCACTGCAAATTATATTGCATTTAAAACTGTAGGAATTCAAGATATTAATATAGATAGCCTGACAGTTAGCATTTCTAATAACTGTCATAGACCTTCTCAGGTTGTAATAGATAATGTTACAGAAAATTCTGCAATTGTTGAATGGACGGAATCTGGGGAAGCTTCATCATGGGAAATAGAATACGGAATAACCGGTTTTTCTGTGGGAACGGGTACGACTATCTTAACCAATTCAAATCCGCAGACAATTTCTAATCTAACACCGGCAACAGTATATGATATTTATGTTCGTTCCGCTTGTGACGATACCACTTTTAGCTCCTGGAGCCTGGTGGAAAATTTCTTTACTCAAGGATGTAATGACAGCTTGCAATGTAATTACTATTTCCAACTCGTAAATTCCACTTTCAATGGTAGTAATGGAAGTATTGACATTGTTGCAAATAATATTGTTATCAATACCCTCCAATTATTCATTGGCTTTGAAAATTTTACATACTCAATACCTCTTTGTGACGGTCAAGAAATCAGCCTTATTTGGCGTAATAACGGAATTAATGATACTAATAACCGAATTATTGTTCAAAATTCGTTTAACGATACCATTATTGATATTACCAATTTCCAGACTTTAATAGATTCAACTGTTTCTTTTATTCCAAATTGTTCTCCTCTCCCGGAACAGTGCCTTGCTCCAACCAATGCCCAAATTTTAAACA
Organism: Bacteroidota bacterium; assembly: GCA_019135895.1. Lineage (GTDB taxonomy): Bacteria > Bacteroidota > Bacteroidia > Bacteroidales > WCHB1-69 > JAGVVH01. The sequence goes on from JAGVVH010000063.1 coordinate 5,028, forward strand.
TCACAGACTCTTCAGCTACAATTAGTTGGACATCATCAAATGACGAATCATTATGGAAAATTTTATACTCTACAGAAGAATCAAATATTTTTAGCGATTCTATAATCGTATCTTCCCCACAAGGTACCTTAAATCAGTTGGATCCAAATACTGCTTATTTGATTAATATTATTGCTCTTTGCTCTGATATTTTACAAAGTGATGCCTTAATTACCACTCTTACTACATTGCCTGATGGTATTGAATTTTTTGATTCTGATTATATTACGGTTTATCCTAATCCTACCAGAGATAAATTTACTATCAATAGTAATAGACAAGATCTTATAGGTAGTAAAATTGAATTATACAATTCTTTCGGGAAATTAATTTTTGCAGAAACTATTCATAATACCAGCATTACTGTTGATCTTTCGAGATATACAGAAGGTATGTATTTTGTAAAAATAATTAACAAACAAACAATTATTACAAAGAAAATTTGCAAACAATAGTTTTTAATGATAATTGTTTAATACTAAAAGAGCCTCAAAGTTATATACCTTGAGGCTCTTTTGTATATTATGGCAAGTCGTAATTTTGATATATTTGTCGGAATTTGCATGATATTAGAATATCTTTTTTATTTACTGTAGCAACAAAAATAGAACATCAGTCCTACATTCATAAAAAAAGGAAGAGACAGCCGGAAAAGAAACCAATATTAGAATTCAACAGGCAAAGCCTCATCAATTTGTTCTTGCCAGGGGAGTCCATAAGTACCGATTTCTGCCATAAATGGATCAGGATTGAATTCTTCTACGTTAAAAACACCTTTTCCGGACCATTTTCTGGTCAATATCATTTTAGCCCCCAGCATGGCCGGAACACCGGTAGTATAGGAGACGGCCTGAGCTCCAATTTCTTTAAAAACGGTTTCATGGTTACAGTTGTTCCAAACATAGTAGGTGCGTTCTTTTCCATCTTTAATACCACGGATTTGGCATCCAATGGATGTTTCGCCTTTATAGCCTGCCCCCAAGGATGAAGGCTCCGGGAGTACTGCCTTTAAAAATTGCAAAGGAACAATTTCTTTGCCTTCAAAAAGGATTGGCTTTATGCTGGTCATCCCTATCTCCTGCAGAACATTGAGAACTGTGATATATTTTTGTCCGAAAGTCATCCAAAAGCGAGCTCTTTTGATGGTTGGAAAATGTTTAACCAAGGATTCCAGTTCTTCGTGATAGAGTAAATAAGACTCTTTATGTCCGATATTAGGATAGTGAATAGGTTTGTGAACAGACATAGGTTCAATTTCTATCCACTTACCATTTTCCCAATATTTACCTTTTTGGGTAATCTCCCTGATATTGATTTCAGGATTGAAATTGGTGGCAAAAGCCATACCGTGGTCGCCGGCATTGCAATCCACAATATCCAAATGGTAAATTTCGTCAAAATAATGTTTTGCTGCATAAGCAGTATAAATGCTGGTCACTCCGGGATCAAATCCGCAGCCAAGTAAAGCCATGATACCGGCTTCCCGAAATTTGTCATGGTATGCCCATTGCCATTTATATTCGAATTTAGCCACCTCTTTCGGCTCATAATTGGCGGTGTCCATATAATGAGTCTTAGTTGCCAAACAGGCCTCCATTAAGGAGAGATCTTGATAGGGTAGGGCAACATTAATAAGCAAATCGGGTTTAAAGTTCTTAATTAATGCTATGGTTTCAGAAACATTATCGGCATCAACTTGCGCCGTTTGAATCCGGTTGCCACCCACTTCAGCAGCAATTTTATCGCATTTTGATTTGGTTCTGCTTGCCAGCATAATTTCTGAAAATACTTCCGGAACAGAAGCACATTTGTGGGCTACAACAGCTCCTACACCTCCGGCTCCTATAATCAATACTTTTGCCATATCTTTTTTATTTTTATGATTTGCTGTAACTATTAAGATGCAAAAATAGTAAAAAAAAAGACACCATCTTTTATAAGAAAGAGAGTCTGTCAGAACTGTTCTTATAGGGCTGTATAATTGAATTTTTAGGAAGCGTTAAAACACAATTCTTCATCTGAGTAATAAGAGTAAAAAGAGGAAAAAATCGTATCTTTGCCACCTGATAGAAATAATATGTGCGCCGTTTTTCAAAACCCAATCACGTTAAATGGTACTGTTTATATAGTATCTGATTTTCATTTGGGATCTCCTAATGAAAAAGAGAGCCGCCAACGTGAATTGCGAATTTTACGGTGGCTTGATGAAATAGAGAAAGATGCCACTCATCTTATCTTATT
>JAGVVH010000337.1 GCA_019135895.1 Bacteroidota bacterium
GACGATGAACAAGAAAACGTATCAGAGATTCCAGAAAATGACAAATTGCAAGATGTACAAAAATGTAGGGATTGTGATAATACAGCTTGTAAATGTCAATTGATAATGATGAAATTAGAAGATATTATTGAATTGTCAACCCAAATAGACCATCCAGAATTATTCAATATTATGTTAACAATTCACAGTGCTCTAAAGAATCTTCATGAAGACGAAACAAGTTTAAATAAAATTTTATCAGCATGTAATGAAACATATACAGAAATCAATCCCAGAGAGATGAATAAAATTCTTAATTAATTTATGAGAGAGGTCAATGTAGATTATGAACTACAGTGCGATTCACCCATCAAGTATAATTAAACAAAAAATCTTTGTTGATAAGAAAACAATCTTTATTGTTTTGCCAGATACTAATATTGATATATCTAAAGAAATATATAATATTGGATTTCTTCTTTCGAATTGTAGAGGTTTGGTTGTTCCGAATAAAATTATTACAATTGGTAGAAGAAAGTTTAACGGCAAAGCTCATTTTTTTGATGTTAAAAAGAAAATAATGAATCCTGAAAATGAGAAAATTGGTAGAAAATTAAGAGTATTAAATAGTTTAATGATTGAGACACCAGAAAAAGAAGTAGTTACTTCATCTCAAAAATCATCTCATTATTATTTTTATGATACAACTGTTTGGGCACAAGCTCTAGAATATATGAGTCAACATTTATCTGAGCGTGTTGCCGTTCGACAAATATTCAATGAGTTATCAACATTATATCAATCAATTAAAACAAATAATGCAACTTATGATGTTGAATTTTTATTTCTTGTTAAAGATCAGTCCGGTAAAATGTACAACATTTTTAAATCTTTACGAGCAATGATTAAAAAGGACGAATTAAAAGATATTAAATTCTTTGATGAATATGCGATTGTAGCAGATTGTCAAAACGTTTTAATGCCGTTATTTAATAGGGAAGATGGAAATACTAAGTTTCTAATTCAGAATATTTTTAAATTAGAAAAATTTATTGAAGTAAACAATACTGTTATTGATATCAATAAAGAGAAAGAAAATTCAATTGTAGATACTCCAGAAGATAGTTCAATTGAAACACTTAATATAGATAAAACTCCATCTGATTCGGAAAAAATCGAAAAGGTAGATAAAGAAGATACCCCATTTAGTAATCCAAAAGAACAAGTGCGCCCAATTGATCCTGGTATGCCAGAAATTAAACAGAAACCTACTAGTCTTATCACCAATTTAGTTCGATCTTTACAAACTTCTAAACTAGTAGCAAATGTAGATAAGAAATCTGATACTCCAAAAGTAGAAATTAAAATTAATCAAGATGAATTTCGAAGAGCTCTTAAAACTAATAAAATTACTGATCCCGACATAGTCGCAAATGTCCAAATTGCATTAAATCAATATCTCAAATCTTCTACTAAACCCACTCAAGAAGAAGCAGAAGATTTAGTTTTAAGAGCAATTAATTATACAATTTCTGGATCAGATGTTGTTCCAGATGAATATTTACATAAGCCAGCGTTATTATTTAATAAATTAAAACAGATTAACACTTATAAAGTTCCATTAACAATTTCGAAAACTGATAATATAATTGAACCCAAAGATATTATTGATTTAAAGTATACTACTGGTCAACACCGGCAAAGATTCGAATTCGAGACAGCAATTCATGAAAATGTTCAAAAACTATTTGGATCTTTAGAATCCATAGGTACTGAATATCCAATTAAAGTCAAGAAAATCGAATCTGAAGTGAAAGATAATAACTCAGATAGATTTATCAATTATAAGGTCACTCTCCAAAACTTAAATGGTGGAAGGAAAGAGCCATATGTTGTAGAATTAAATGTTCCTTCTCCAGTTAACGATAAGTATTTTAAATTGCACGGCAATTCATACATTATGAGCAATCAGCAGTTCCTTCGACCAGTAACCAAAACTGATAAGAATGAAGTGCGTATGATCTCAAATTATGGTATTGTCAGAGTTGGTTTAGCGAATATAAAATTTAATCCAACAGATCTTGCCGAGATTTTAAAATACATTGAAATTCGATATCCGAAACTAATTAAAGAAAAAGATGAAGAACACTGTATGTTCACTGATGGGAGTATTATCTATCTAACCGGTGAAAAAATATATTCTTCTTCAGAATCTAAAAATGTCTCTATAGATATTGAAACTGGTAGATTGCAAGATAATAAAACTAAAGAACTCCTAAAACAAAGTAAATATGAATTTCTATACGATACAATTTTAGATAAAATTCATACAATTAATCCTGCTGATAATCTTTCTAGAACTAAAAAAGCTCTTCCATACACATGGATATATCTTGGAGCTTTAAAAATGCCACTAATTCTTTATTTGTGGAGCCAAAAAGGATTATTAGCAACGCTTAATGAATATGGAGTCGATTATGAAATTGTAGATAAAGATACCCCAGAAGATGGTGTATTTTATATCGCAACAAAAGATAATAAATTCTTAAAGATAACACCAAAAGATCTAAAAGAAAAAATGATAGTAAATGGTCTATCAAATATTAAATTGAAAGAACCAATTGATGATTTAACCAATCCGGAAAATATATACAATTATATTACACAGACATATGGATCAAGATCAATAATTTTAATAAGATTAATTAGTGAAAATTTCGTTGATCCAATTACAAAAGAACTTTTACAATTTGAAAATCACCCAACTAATCTAGTTGATTTATCGTCTAAAGTCGCGGTTGATCAATTATTAAATTATCAAATGGATTCTTTATCAGATTTAAAAATCTACAGAGCAAGATTAAGTGAAATAATTCTTAATCAAGTTTATAAACAGATTAAATTATCTCATAATTATTATCGGAAACAGGTCATGGAAGGAATGTCTGATGCTAAAATCTTTACTGAACCTGATTATGTTATTAATAACTTACTCACTGAAGCTGGAATTCTTCAGCAGACAGAACCAGTTAATCCGATAACTGAAATTATGACTAGTAGTAGAGTAACTAAAGGTGGACCTGGCGGCGTCCCGGGCAAGAGAAGTTTTAAGAAAGAACAAAGAAATATTCACGAATCTCAGTATGGTAATATGGGAGCGGTCTCAACTCCAGAGTATGTTGATGTTGGGGTGGTATGTCATCATACGCTTAGTCCAGTGATCATAAATAAATATGGATCATATGGAGCAAAGAATATTACACAATTGTCTGGTTGGCAGACACTTGCTTTAGATGAAGCGTTAACACCATTTCAAAACCAAGTTGATAGCGATAGACTTACATTAGCTCGAACACATCAGAATCAGACTACCCCAATTTCTAACGCTGAAATGCCTTTAGTGTGCACAGGCGCAGAATTTATAGTTCCACAATTAGCTTCTCCAAGATTCGTTCAGAAAGCTAAAAAAGATGGAATTGTCACAGAAGTTAATAAAAATAAAACATTGACAGTTAAATATAAAGATGGAACGATCGATATTTTTGATATCGTTCCCAGATTAAGCCGCACCAAAAGAGGATCATATATATCATTAGAAATGAATACCCTTGACGAAGGTGAATCATTTAAAGCAAATCAACCAATTGCCTTCACTAAAAATTTTAATAAAGCTGGGGTATATTGCGGTGGAAAAAATATTACTGTCGCAATAATGAATTATCTTGGAGCAGGACATGAAGATTCGTATGTTATTACTAAGGATCTTGCAGATGAAACCCTAACAGATACTGTTGAAGCAATTTCTATAGAAATTCCTCAAAATACAAAAATTATTAATCTAGAAACTGAAAAAAATAAACATGTAAATTCTGGTGATATTCTTGTTGAATTTTCTTATGAGAATGGATTAGATGAGTATTTGGACATGACACAGATAGATGATGAAGATCCGGAAAATGAATCAGAAAGTGGAATTTTTACATCTGGCAGAAACAGTATTAAGAAATTATCTCCAGAAGGTGAAATTATTGATATTAAAATATTTATCAATAATAAAAACAGTGTAGACAAATCCCTTCTTCAGTTTCATTCTGAGTTAGTTAAAGAGCAACAAAAGATTATCGGCAAGCTAGCATCAGTGGTTAAAGATAAAAATAAACAATTATCAGTTACCGATAATATGGATTTAAGTTTTATGAATATCGGTGATCATAAGTACAAAGGTAATGTTTTTCTTGGCACTAGAATTGTTTATTATATTAAGAGACCAAAGAAAGTTAATCTTGCTGACAAAATGTCGAACAAGTACGGTGCAAAAGGTGTAATTAGCAAGATATTAGATGAATCTCCAAAAGGTGAATTTACAAAGAAAATAGATTGTTTCATTAGTCCGATCTCAATTTTAGGACGCAAAAATATAGCCATGATTAAAGAGCTTTTTTTAGGAAAGATATTTTTCTACGCAAATGAAATAATCGATAAAATGGCAGAAGATCCAAAAATTACAAATGATAAATTAGCGAAATTTATCATTGACTTATATGAAATTACTGGTCCAAAAAAGGTAGCTAAACAAGTTGCTGATAATATTAATTCTTACTCTGGAAATAAACTAAGACAAGCTATTAAAGATGATAAAATTAATTTATTTTGTTTAGTTGAGCCTTTTGAGGATATCAGTTTTGAAGCGATTAAGTCAGCTGCTAAATTTATTAATATTCCATTAGAAGAAAAAGTTTATATTCCAGAACTTGATAAATGGACAGATGTACCTGTTCCTGTTGGGATTTCATATTATATGTTCTTAGAACATTATTCAGATGTGTATGCCAACATTAGAGGATCTGAAAAGTTTGTTAGTTTAACTCGCCAACCAACGAAAAGAAAAGCTCAGGGCGGTGGACAAAGTATTTCTGCCCTCGACATTTATACATTCCTCACATACGATGCTAATAACATTATGTCAGAACTTCTTGGTCCTCGTAGTGATGAACATCGTTCAAAACGTGAAATGTATAATAGTATTATTGAAACCGGCGAGATGCCATCTGTTCCAGAAGTTACAAAAAGTGGTGGAACTAGAGATGTCTTTAATCTTTATATAACTGGAATGGGATTAAATATTGTGTAAAAAATATTTTCTATTATTGTCAATTTTTATATAGAAATATTATATTTGATAATCAAGAGAGATAAATTATTAGATTATCTCTCTTGATTAATTTTTTAAAATTCAAGATTTTTATATAGAAATAATATAATTAGAAAAAGTTCTCATAGTGAGGACTTTATTTAATTTAACAGTAACACCAAAAAATTCGAGGAGGCATCAAATTATGGAAGAAAAGATTGTGTGCACGATGAAGAAGTTCCGGAAAAGTAGCGATGGAGAGAAAGTACTGGATGTGCAAATGGTCGAATGTGACAAAATCAAGGTATTTTGTCAAAAGGGCAAAGCACAGGTGGACGATACTGAAATTATTGACACTGTATTCGTGCACTATCGTGATCACAAAGGTCGCCCAGTGCAATTATGTCTTCGTGAAAACCCCGAAGTAACAAAAGTTATTCGGGAGAAAATTTTCAAGGAATTCGGCAAGATGAAAATTAAAGCCGAAGGGAACCTGGTTGCTTTTTCGGGACAACCATGTATTGAATTTGTTGTAACATCAGACGCCTCCTGCTATGAACGAAATCGTTTCAAATTTTTCAGCTACGCCAGGTGTGAGCCTGGTTTGTGGAAATTTGATCCGATTCAACCGAAGCGCAAACCTAAGATCCGTAGACTGGATCTTGAGGAATTGGTAGTGGCTGAAACTGTTGAACGAAAGCTCAACAAAAGTCTAGGAAAAATTGCTGATACCTGCCCAGAGTTAGCGGACATCAGAATCGATCATGAAAAAATTGCCGATGCAGCTAGTGCTGGCAAACGCAAGTAAGAACAAAGACAGAGGGGAATATATCATTATTCCCCTCTGTCTAGCTATTTATTTTGTTTTAATGAGGTATGGAAATATGGCAAAAAATATAACAGTAACAAATATCGATGGGTTAGATATTGGAGAAAAACACAATATGGAACCTCGTCAAAAAAAGAAAATGATTCACGAACAATTATTTGAACAATATGGAATCAATCCAAACAAAGTATTCGAAAAAACTGGAATATTAAAAATGATTCCAAATGAATGGATACCAGATATTATTATTTTCAATGTTAAAAACTGTAAGACTAAAAGAACATACGAAAATATCAATAAAAATGAGAAGGTTATTAGCGTTAGTTTCGAGAGTGCCGATGATTGTCAAAAATTCTATGATGAATTCAATCTAAGTATGCCGAAGTCAGTAAACGCTTTTATAGTTTCTCAAAAAGAAGATCCAAAAAGATATAACAGAATTATTGTTATTGAAACTTCAACAGAAAACCAACAAATTAATTTTAGATACTAAAAATCGGAGGCACAATGGAAGCAACTGAAAGTTTTATTGAAGATAATACTAATAATGTTTTTGAAAATGCTCCTATTGAAGAATTTGCATCTTCAGAAACTCCAACAACAGTACCACCTTTATCAATTTCAAATTATAAACCATTGGAAGAGAATTTGATTATATGTCAAATTACTCCTGCAAAGTTTGATAGTTTTTTAAAGGTTCTTAATGTACTAGTTACAGATAAAGCTAGTAATGATTCGTTAATTATTAAGGAATCTATGATAACTCAGAATGTTTCTGGAGCTATCGTTAGTTCCAATATTGAAGATATTTTTGAAGGAAAGAAGATAGATTTACAAATTATTAATCCTAAGAAGTATTTAAAATTATTTAAAACATTTAGAAATAATAATGATATTTTTATTATGGATGATGCAGAAAATTCTAGATTTATAATTTCTAACGGCGAGATCAGGTTATTTCTGCCAAAACAGATCGAAAATTTGGTAGAAGCTGTGAAAGTTCCTGATCTCACAAATTGTGAAGGATTATGTACTATCAAAATTGATAAAGCTACTAGAAATATTATTACCGGACTTTCAAGCGAAGCGTCATATGTTGATTATCTTATTCAGGAAGATGTACTAAAAGGTATTCATGTTCCTGATACGGCAATTTATTTATTTTCCGATTATATTAATGACGCAAAAGCGGCAAAATTAGATGAAACAAATGCAGATTTAGCTTTACGGAGTGTAGCATTTTTATCTATACCCGCAGAGGATTATGAAATAGCCATTGGCAAACAAGTTGATGGTTCATACATTTCAGTAACAAATTGTAACACCGGATTTATTAAGGTTGTTGATGTATTTGAGTCACTAGAGATTGCGACTGGTGGCAATATTCTCATTTAATTTAAGGAGTTTAAAAAATGATTCAATCTACAGATTTAAATGACATTGATTCTATTAAAAATGTTATGATCGTTCCTCCAAATTTCGTTAATTACGAAGAGCTAGAAGCTAATGAGGAAGTCATAAAAGATCAGTATGTTAATTTCAATAATCTTGGAGTTGATCTAATCAGCAATATTGATAAAACTTTTTTATCTGATATATATACAAATATGTTAGATTTTGTCAATGAGACATATTTATCGATTACTGATTTTGACGCTTCAGTCGTATTACCTAGTAAATTGATGGAAACCGGAAAAATTATATATGAATTTATATGCATTGATTGTTATAACACAATTATACCAAATTTTTTGAACCACATGAACTGTAGTTCTCTAGATAGCTTAGACTATTTAATTCAGACTAAATTTAAAGGAGATTATTCATTAGTTAAAGCGAATCTAGTTAAAATAATCAAAAATATTATAGATGAGCTACTAAATCTACAACGGATTGATTCTTCTGTTCAAACAGATGTTATGTATCAAAAACTTCTGTTTAAATACTCCTACTATATGGAGCTCGTCGATTTTGGCGAAACGGAAATGTTTGTTAATAATTATATGTTATGGGCGTTATTTTGGTTTGCAGTTGGCTTCGGAATCGTCATGTATATTCGAATACACATTGACGAAGGTGGCGGAGGCATTGCAATAAAAAACTCAGACAAATATAAAAAATACCAAGAAGAAGCAGATAGGAAAGTAGAAGATTTACTAAGGAATAAACCCCAAAGTTCTAAAGAAGAACTTATGGAATGGTGGGATGACCACCATAAAAAAGACTAAAAGGTAAAAGAAATGACAAATGAACAAGATCAGTTTATAAAAAATAAGAAGTATCGGGAAAATTTTGAAAAGTATCGAAATTTCAGCAGACAGAAAGCTGAAATTGAAGCTAATATGGACAGCATCAAAGAGGAAATTGCTAAAATGCTACATGAAGATCAGATCAATGAAAAAATCATTGAACTTTCCAATGGTGAAGAATGGAAAGGAACATACCAAACAACATCTAGAACTGTAACAGATCTGAAAGCTCTAATGGAAATGATTGGTCCTCAAAGATATGGTCAAGTTGTTAGTAATAAAGAATCAACATTTTTAACTATTAGAAAAGCTGGTAAGAAGAAAAAAGACGAGAGTTTAATTTCTACTAAACCAGTTGATAATGATAATTCAAAACCATTTATTCCAGATGGAACAATTTTGAGTTAAATTTATTGGAGTAAAGCTCTTAAATGAGCTTTACTCCAAATTTTATTTATTAATTTTTCTTAAAAGGAGGCTAGAAAATCTGATGCAAATTTTTACTCCTAAAGAAATCTTTTTCACCAAAGGGTGTTGGATCACATAAAGATGAATTGCAATCGTTCGAAAGAGCTTTAAGAGATGCTGGAATTGAAAAGTGTAATCTTGTTACTGTATCAAGTATTTTTCCACCTGGGTGCAAAATTATTTCAAGATCAAAAGGGCTTAAAAAATTGTTACCCGGTTCAATAACTTTTTGTGTATTAAGTAGATGTTGTAGCAATGAACCAAAAAGATTAATATCAGCTTCAATCGGATGTGCAATTCCAGACGACAAATCAATGTATGGATATATTTCTGAACACCACCATTTTGGTTGGAATGAAAAACAAACAGGAGATTATGCAGAAGATCTTGCTGCATCAATGCTGGCTTCTACATTAGGAATTGAATTTAATATTGATGAGAGTTGGGATAAAAAAGAAGAAATATTTAAGATCAGTGGTAAGATAGTTAGAACCTTAAATTCCACTCAATCGACAATTATTAAAAATAAAAATTATACAACAGTTTTAGCGGCAGCAGTCTTTGTATTCTAAAAAAAGATATTAGATTGGAGACACCAAAATACTATGGCCAATACAAAATGTAAAGTTAAAAAAGGTATGGGTGGATCACGTAATGGTAGAAATAGACATGAATATACTGAGATTTTAAAAAGTGATTCAAAGAAGATTCGTAGGCGGCAAGATAGACAGGTGATAAAACAAAAATGAAACTTATAAAACCATCTTATGAAATTTTAGCGGCATCTGGTAAATCAGATATTTTACCATATAATTATGAGTATCAATCGGATAAACTTATTGAATTAGCGGGAAGAACTTGTTACAAATCAGAAAGCGATATTACTATCGATTCATCTATCACATTTATAGACAATATTAGAAAAAAGAAGCATCTATCAGTATTTGAACATTCTTGGGAGTTAAGATATTATGATTGTAACCTTCCTCGAAATAATTTTTTAAATTATATGGAAATTGGCACAGGAACATTAGTAGCTGGAAATAATAGAGCTTTTGATGAAAGTGAAATAATTCCTAATCATATTTCGCCTGACAAATATATGATTAATGAAATTTATAAACAAAAACGTTGGAATATGCTTTCCGCTAGCGTAAAACTAATAGTTAACAGAGGAGTAACTCACGAACAAGTTCGACATAGACCAGTATCATATAGTCAAGAAAGCACTAGATACTGTAATTATTCTAAAGATAAATTTGGTGGACATATAACCTATATTATTCCACCATGGACACAATTCCAACCATGGGAAGGAGATTTTTATGATATTCCTCCCGCTGAAGTTAATACTGATATTAATCATCAAATTTGGTTTAAAAATTTATTACATACTGAGCAAGAATATTTTGAATTGTTAAAAAATGGTTGGAAACCCCAACAAGCAAGAGATATTCTTCCAAATGCTCTTAAAGCTGAAATTGTTGTTACGTGCAATTTACAAGAATGGATCCATATATTTAATTTAAGAGCTTTAGGAACAACTGGAACACCCCATCCACAAATGAGTGAGATAATGATTCCATTATATGAAGATTTTAAAAAGTTGTTTCCTGAAGTGTTTTAAATTAGAAATTGACAGATATTAATTCTATCGGCAAGATCTGAAATTAGGTCTTACCATTTTTTTGATTTTTTTGATTTTTATATAGAAATAATATGAATACATTCAGGGATCATCTAAAGGTAGGATGGAAGAATTTGAGTCTTCTCATCTAGGTTCGAGTCCTAGTCCCTGAGCCAATAGGACCATAGCTCAATTGGTCAGAGCAGTCGCCTTATAAGCGACAGGTTGTTGGTTCAAGTCCAACTGGTCCTACCATTTTTTAATAAAAACTTATACAAAAAAGAAAGGAGAAAGAAATGAAGAAAAAAAGTAGAATATCAAAAGAAGAAATTTTATTAGTAATGTCACAGGAAATTAAAGAAAAATTCCAATGTAGCACATTTAAGGTACTAGATTGGGGTGAAGCCATGGAAAATCAGGAAAGAAATCTTATTGATCCACAAGACTTTGGGAAGATAAGATACGCATTATTTTAATCTTTCGGGGTGTAGCTCAGTCTGGTCAGAGTGCTAGTTTTGGGAACTAGAAGCCGAGCGTTCAAATCGCTCCACCCCGACCAGTTTAAAGAACGTGCCTCGTTGGTGGAATTGGTAGACACAAAGGACTTAAAATCCTTCGATCGCAAGATCGTCCCAGTTCAAATCTGGGACGAGGCACCATATAAAACAATCGAAAGCTGGAACTAACACTTCCAGCTTTCGACATTTTTTAATTATTACGAATATTATATAGAAATTATATTTATGAAAATTAATATTTCTTTTTTGGAGGCAAAAAAATGCAAAATGTAGTAATGGGTCTTTCTGGTGGAATGGACAGTGCAACAGTGCTCGGATATTATTACAATAAGAAGTATCAAATTTATCCATTATTTTTTAATTATGGATCAAAACATAACAAGTATGAATTTGAAAGTGCTAAAAAATTAGCAGAATATTTTGAAACAAAACCGCTCAAAATTGTTGAATTAGATTTTATTGGTAAGATCTTTAAATCAAATCTTCTTGAAAATCAAGGAGAAATTCCAGAAGGACATTATAATGACAGTAACATGTCTCTGACAGTCGTTCCTGGTAGAAACAGTATTTTTATTACTATTATGGCAGGATATGCAGAATCAGTTGGAGCTGATACTGTCGCTGTTGGAACACATATGGGAGATCATTATATATATCTTGATTGTCGTCCGATATTCATCAGTGCTATGAATACAGCAATTCAAGCAAGTACTGGTGAAAAAGTACATATTGAAACCCCAATTCAACATTTAGATAAAACTGGTATTCTTAAAATTGGGAATAGTTTCACTAAACCAGTTCCATATGAACTTACAAGAACATGCTATAAAAATCAAGAATTTTCTTGTGGTAAATGTGGCAGTTGTAGAGAACGTTTAGAAGCTTTTGAAAATATCGGGAGAAAAGATCCAATTCAGTACCAAAAGTAAAAAAAGGATTTTGAATATGTTGAGATCATTTGTACTTATGGAAATCACTATTAAGAAAAGTGATTATGAAGCTAAAATTGAAGATCGTTTCCCAGTAATTTATGAACATATATTTTGTTTAATAATGTTCTCTACTGATGAACGAAATATAAATACTTGGAAACGTCATCTAGCAACTCCATTATTATATTTGAATGGATTAGATGTATCTGGAACTAAAACTGGAAAACCAACTCAAGAACGACATTTTAAATTATTATTTTCAGATTATTTTATTGATAATCTTGGTGATCCAATTTATAAAAAAGTATATAATTTGGCAAGTGATGTCTTACAACTGAAGCGTAATATACATTCTCAATATCGAACAAAATCATTAATGGTAATGAGAACTGATCCGAATTTTCCTGTGGAGAAAATTTTCAAGAAAATCGAAAATTTTATGCAAGAAATATCAAGATTATTATCAACTAGTGATCTTGCAAGAGATAGAATTTATAATTTAGTTGACACTATATTATTGGAGTGAGTTAATATGATCAAATGGCTTTGGGCGTTAGCTTATATTTCAAGTGTTCTATTAGCCAATATATTTGTTGACTACTTTGGAATTGTAACAATTTTGGGATTAACTTTTCCAGCCGGCGTGATCTGGATTGGTCTTACATTCTCATTTCGTGATTTTTCTCAACGATACTGGGGTGTATGGAAAATATGGATATTTATAGCTATCGCTACTTTCATTACATTATTTATGAATTGGCAAGTAGCGGTAGCTTCAGTATCAGCGTTTCTAATAGCAGAAACTATAGATTGGCTAATATTCACTATTACTAAAAAAGATTTCATTCATAGAATTTGGATTTCAAATACTATTTCAACACCAATTGATTCGATTGTGTTTGTTGTATTAGCGTTTGGTTGGAACTGGGAAGCAATTTATGGTCAGGCTATAATAAAATATATAAGCAGTTTATTGGTTATTCCATTTATTTGGTATTGGTCTAAAAAAAGGAAACTGACATGAAAGAAATATATAAACTTATCGCAGATGAGCTTATCCGACATGAAAAATATTGTTCCAATTACGGGTGGGCACTACTTATGAGAGACCTTGGTTGGAAGTTAGCAGATTTTGATAAAGAATTTGATCTTAGAGAATTTCAATTTTATTATCTTAGAAGAGACGAGAGGATCAATAATGCGTGAAAAAACATTAATAGTTCTAGAAGGACTATTTGCAGGACAAGAAATTGAAGTTGAAATATGCAAAGGAATCAAACATAAAATTGCATTAATTGATAACTCTTTAGTAACAGTTGCCCTAAAAACTAATTCAGATAATAAAGAACTATCCGAAAAAGTTTATTTAACAAGTGACATATCTCTTAATCAATTTATAAATATGTGTAATAATATGTCAGAAAAAGATGCTACGATTATAGCTGCTAATACTACTTTAATCAAAACTAATAACAAAAAGAGAGAATAGAATGAATATTGGCGAAAGAATAATACAAAAGCTAGATAATGATTCTAATGAATATGATAAAGAATTAAAAGATCTTCACGAGTTATTATATGAAGTTCAGCAAGATATCACACCAATAGATTTTGAAGTAAATATTAAACATAATTATATTGATCAATGTAAAGAATTTTTAAAATTAGTAGATGATAAATTGTATGAAGTTCAAGAAAAGATTTTTATCCCAGAAGGTGTAAATTTACGTATTGAAATCAATTCTACGTTTTTAGATGATTGGTCATTTCTCACATTTCATAACTCTAAAAAAGAAATCACGATGCATGACGTTGGAATTAGTAAAGATAATACAATAGAATGTCCATTTGTAGATCTTTTATATGATGAATTCTTAATTGAATTATTTAATATTTTAAAAATAAATTGTTGGTTCTTTCTAATTTCATGTCATCAATATCAAGAAATTGAATGGTTACGTAAAGAGGTTGGTGAATTAAAAATAATTTCAACAAATAGTGACACCTAAAAATAATAAGAAATGGAGTAAGAAATTATGCAAATTGTTATTGGTAAGACTGTC
>JAGVVH010000487.1 GCA_019135895.1 Bacteroidota bacterium
TTATCGGAAGAATTGACAAAGATAAGAAGGAATTAAAGATTCGGAACAGTGTTGCGGCTATCCCTTCGGGTATGCTGACAGTGACCTTTTTACAAAGTAATCCGGGGTGTTGTATGAAAAATAAAAAAGCAGTATATTTGCCGTCCGAAATGGTACCATAGCTCAGATGGTAGAGCAACGGACTGAAAATCCGTGTGTCCCCGGTTCGATTCCTGGTGGTACCACACCCTGTAAATGCAAATCCCGCATGATCAATGATCTGCGGGATTTTAGTTTAAAGTGGGTGACGGAATTGGTGACGAATTTGGAAACATCGTACTATAGGAGTTACTGTGGGTGACTGAATTAATTCAATGGCCCCATGATTCATCGGACGAGATTATAGACAAAAACCTGTAATTTTATGATGATGAAAAAGAGAACATTCACCCGGGAAGAGAAGCTTCGGATCATTAAGGAAGCCAGTGAACAAGGAGTAAAATTCATTCTTGAGAAGTATGCTTTGTATCCTGCCACGTATTATTCTTGGAAGCGCAAGTTTGAAGAAATGGGTGAGATCGGTCTTCAGCATGGGATGACTCCGCAGCATTTTAATAATCACCTTCGGTCGTTCCTTGCTATGACAAATTTAAAATGAAATCTTTATGTATGTTTAACCGTTTATTAAAAAGTCCGATTAATAGGGGTCCAAACCACAATAGCAAATAAACATCAATATATTATGCATAGACTAATTTGTTTTATAGCAATATTTTTTATAGCTGCAGAAATTAACACAGCTAAAAGTCAATCCTCTGTATTTACGCCAGATGAAAAAATTCCGGCTAGTCCGATTGCATCAAGTTTTTCAAAGTATGGTGGCTTTAGTGATGATTTGTATACCGGGAATATCTCTATTAGTATTCCAATATATACAATCACTGACAATGATGTTTCCTTACCTGTTTCACTTAATACGCGGACTGGATCGATAAAAGTTGCCGAAATCCCTGGGTGGGTAGGAAGTGGGTGGAACCTTAGTACTGGTGGAGTAATAACCAGGTCAACAAATCACTTACCCGATGATCTATATATAGATGAAATTTCACTTGCAATAGGGTACTTTTATAACACGTCTCTTAATCAGGAGATTGATAGTCTCATAAGCAGGCAAATCCCATTGAGTACTGGCTTAGCAGGCCAGTTAATGGATGGGTCACTAGATATGACTCCGGATGAATTCACCTTCAATATTCCAGGTTATAGTGGAAGCTTCTCCTATGTCCTTGATGAACTAGTAATATATCCAAAAATGAATGTAAAGATTGAAAGGCTTGATAATACTAGTGAGCATTATGTTGAAGGGTGGGAAATAACTACACCAGAAGGATTGAAATACACATTTATCTCTCTGGAGAGAAGTGAGAAAGAGTTTAAAGTGGGGCTTAATACATATGAATGCCTTGTTGCGACGACATGGTATCTTGAAAAAATTGAGTCATTAAAATTAGGCGGTGGGGAGATTGATATACATTATAAAGAACTCTATGGTGAAAGGGCTATTAAATGCGTTAAGGATATCTGGGATACCTGGTATTGTAACTATTTCGGATCTGATGACCCGTCAATTTATGTCGACTCTGAAGATCAAATAAATATAATTCCGATAAATTATATTGATAGCATTGTGACATTGAATTCTTGTTTGAGTTTTTCAGTATCACAGATAGAGAATTTTCAGAATGAGGAGTATAAAAATGATCAAAGTGACTGGAAATTAGATACTATAAAACTATTTGACCGAAATCGTGACTTAATAAGAATGTGGATTCTGGATTATGGATCCTCTGTAGATTATGATCGCATACAGCTCTTTCAGCTAATCGAAAAATCTCCCGATAATACATTGGAAAGGAAACATTCCTTTGATTATTATGGAACACTAGGTAATACTTCATTTTCAAGCAGAAATATTGATCATTGGGGGTATTACAACTTCAGTGGCACTAATAATCAAAGTTTAATTCCTGGACCTCTGTATACAGGTGGTAGCCAAACTACAAGAGATGGTTCCTTTTATGCTAGTACTCTGGGTGCATTGAGACGTATACATTACCCTACTGGAGGGTTTACAGAATTTGTATATGAACCGCATGACTATTCCTTTTTAGGTAATGATACTATATCCCTTATCAATACTATAGTTACTTATGAATTAGATACTGTTTTCACGTTTTCTAAAAGCTATTTTACTAGTTACGACTATCCAGCATATTACTCGATTACTGAGCCTTCTCGTGTAGACATTAGCATGCGTTGTACATCAGAAGTAACAGACACATGGAGTCCTTCTTGGATACCCTGCGGCTGTGGAGATAAGTACAATACTTTTGAAGAAGCTCCTCTCGGAGAGGCTATACCCTTTATAGTTAACGCAGGTCCTATTAATTTCACCAGTACATTCTTTTCAAATTATTTTCCAGTGTATGACGTATGGGGAAATACATTTGATTCAGTAGTATTTGAGGTAAAAATATACAGGCAGATTATTACCAGTGGATTTGATAAAATTAATCTTGGAGGTGGCATTCGATTACAAAAAATTGTTAATTATGATGGCAAAGGATATGAGACTAAAAGTTTCGATTACAGGCTACCCGAAGAGACTGATCGTTCCAGTGGAGCAATAGGCAATGTTCCGATTTATACATTCAATGCTTGTGGTTGGATTGATGGGTGTTGCCCGATATACTTGAGAAATGGGACAGGTCTAGCAGAGATTTCTTGTACACAGGGGTCTTATATTGGTTATTCAGTTGTAACTGAGTTATTAAATGACTCTATCCGTACGGATCATTATTTTACTTCATTCAGAGATTTTCAGGACCTCGCTGTAAATGATGCTTGGTTTGGTTTTCCCCTTCCTGATGCTTTTCATAAAAAGATATCAAGGGACTATTTAAGAGGTAAACCATCAAGGATAGTGACATTTGTAGGTGAGAAGAAATTACGCCAGTCTGAATATGAATATTCAGTTAATGCATCAGATACAATTTCTAAGTGGTCTTTTATTTATAAATCAGTTCCTCAAACTGGGCAAGTAAACTGTCTATGGTATAAAGAGGGAATTGTTTCGGAAAATATAACACTAACCAGCCTTTTAAAAACTGATTATGATGTAAATGCTGTCAACGAGACCCCACTAATACAAGATACGACATCATTTACATACACCTCCTACTTTGATATAAGAACTAAGGCAAGAAAAAGGAGTGATGGGATAGTTGAGACTACAGAATACACTTATCCATATGATTATAAGAATGATTCACTTTTTCAAAGCTGGCTAGATGATTCTTACATATACAATACTATAATCTCAGAAAGCAAGTATTTGGGCAACAATTTAATAGAGGAGTATATCAATTCATATAATAGCTACAATCCTTCTGCCACAATAAGAAGGAGCTATTTTGGTGGGAATCTCCTAGTGGATACCCTAATGTACTTTGAATTGTGGGCTGGAGTAAATCAACTTGAGCAGGTTAAAAAAAGAGGCACATATTTTAGTTATATATGGGATAAGATTGATGATAATATTATTGCCCAATTTGATAACGCAAAGAGAGGTCAGGTTTATTTTGAGGATTTTGAGCACTCTTCAGCAAGTAATGTAGTACAGAATGTAGAGAATGCTCGCAGCGGCGACTATTACTTAAATAGTGGATCATTCACTATTCCGAGTGCTTTATTTACTCCTGATTATGGAGTAGAATATCAGATGAGCTATTGGTATTATAAAGCTGGAATTGGATGGAGATGGATAGTGACTTCATATAATAACAGCATTACAACTGATGGGAGTAGAATTGATGACATAGTTATTTGTCCAAAAAATACTCTGTTTACTACTTATACGTACAAGCCACTTATCGGGCTAACATCAAAGACTGATTCAAATGGCTTCAGCCTTTATTATGAGTATGATTCATTAGGGAGGTTGATGTTCATAAGAGATCACAACCATAAAATACTTAAATATTTTAAATACAACTATAAAAAATGATCTGACCTGCTTGATGAACACTCTACTGAAGTAAAATTAAAAAAAGTCAAAGATGGAAAACATAAAGTTCTTCATATGCATCATAGCATCTGCCTTTTTATCTTATAACTCATATTGTCAGGCCTGTTATGTTATAAGCCTTGATCATTATACATCTGTTTTTTCTGCTAATGGAGGAGAAGATGTAGTCTATCTTGAAACCTACCCTTATGGGTGCACTCCCTACACAGAGTTTCCAGATTGGATTATGTTAGATTGGTGGAGCGATGACCTGTGTAGCATAGTCTGTGACGAGAATACTGGCGGGGCAAGAGATGGTTATGTATTCTTCGGAGATATGAGTGTTTATGTCACCCAGGCAGCACCTGTGGAACCCTTAGTTGCTGGAACCCTTAGCGGCCCCTCTTTTGTTTGCTACAATTCTTCTCCGGGTACATTAACCTGTACTTCAGCTACTGGAGGAAGTTGTGGTACGAATTATAGCTATCAGTGGCAATACTCAACCACTAGCCCAACTAGCGGTTACACCACAATAAATGGAATTACTGGGCTTGGGTACCAACCGAGCGGATTAACGTCACTTAAGTATTATAGAGTTAAAGTCACCTGTGATACTGCAACTGCTTATAGCAATATTCTTACGATTGATGTTTATGATCCCTTAGTTGCTGGAAGTGTTTCCGGTGACCAAATAATTATGGCTGGGAGCATTCCATTAACCATCACCTCAATAACTTCTGGTACTGGTGGTGGAAGTAGTGCAGGCAATTACCAGTGGGAATCTTCACATAATAGTGGAAAAAGTTGGAAATCCATTTTAGGAGCTACCAGTGCTTCATATAATGCATCTTCAGGAATTACTTTAACTACTCTTTATAGAAGAAAATTTACGAATACATGTGGAAGCGTTTACTCTAACAATGTAACCGTCAAAATTGGCGATAGACCCGCTCTGGCTAATGATCAGAACTTTATATATATAGTTGAACCGCTCACTGGAGTGCCTGATTCCACGTCATTATTCTCGCTTTCATATGATTCATTAAGACAGGGTGTAACATATTATGATGGTTTGGGGAGACCTAAGCAGAAAAACCTGATTTTTGGAAGCCCTGATCATAAAGATATTATAACACCAATTGTATATGATTTTTATGGAAGAGAAACAAAAAAGTATCTTCCTTTTCCTGTTCAATATCAATGTGGACTATATTCAGATACAGCAATAACTTCTCAAAGTAGATTTTATGACAGTTTATTTTCTGACAATACTGCGTATGCAGAGACAATTTTTGAGAATTCTCCATTAAATCGGGTGTTGCGGCAGGGGTCACCTGGGGCAGTGTGGCAACCTGACGGGCATCCATTAAGATACGATTATGGTACAAATACTGCAAATGACATTATTCTTTGGAGCGTAAATTCTAATGATAGTCTTGTAAGAGACGGATTTTATAATCCGGGTACACTATACAAGAATATTATCAGGGATGAGAATTGGGTCAGTGGATTATTGCATACCTCAGAAGAATATAAAGATTTTCAAGGAAATGTTGTTCTCAAGAGGAGTTATGTTCTGGGCTCTGAAAGTAATATTGATACTGTTGAAACATATTATGTTTATGATGATTTCAACTTGCTCAGATTTGTATTGCCACCCGAAGCAATAAATAATCTTGGGTTGCAAGAGGTTTTTACTTGCGAATCTGCTTTGATTAAAAATTGGTGCTATTATTATAAATATGATGGACGAAGGAGAATGACAATTAAGCAATTGCCGTGTGCTGGGCCTGTTTATATGGTTTACGACCCAAGAGATCGGTTAGTAATCTCGCAGGATGGTAATATGAGAGATGATACATTGTGGCACTTTACAAAATATGACAATCTTAATCGTCCGGTCCTTACAGGTCTTCTGAAAACAAATAGTCCGCGTACAATTGTACAAATGCAGAATTCTGTTGATACTGTCTATTCAGGTTCAACACCAAGAGAGTATTGCGTTGTCAGGGATGATCAGAAGGCCACCCACCTGGGCTATACGAACACATCTTTCCCGGACACAACTGATGGTGACATCACATATTATACCGCAACTTATTATGATGACTACGAATATCTTGATAACAAGACTTATGAATCATCATACGCCAGCGGACCAACAAGCCGTCTTGAAAAAGCCAGAGGGTTGATTACCGGTACAAAGACACTGGTACTTGATGGTGGTAGCACATTCCTTACAACAACAACTTATTATGATGAAAAATATAGACCAATTCAGGTATTAAGAGACTTATATGATTTGACTGATACGGTTGAAATTACCAGTCATAGATATGATTTTATTGGCCAACTGTTAGCAACAAAAACATCTCACATCTCTTCCACTGGGGCTACTGAGGTCATAAAGTATTATTCCTATGATCATATGGGTAGACTGTTGAAGATAAGTCAGGAAGCCAATGATACTACTGTTGTCTTATCTGAGATGGCATACAATGACCTTGGTCAACTTCATGAGAAGAAACTTCACGTATTTGACAGTACGGCACTTCAAACTATCAATTACGAGTACAATATCCGTGGTTGGCTGACAGCAATAAATGATCCCGCAGATTTAGGGAATGATCTGTTTGGAATGAATCTTTGCTATAATGATACTACGCTAGTAAAAGAACTCACAACACTATCTCAATATAATGGAAATATCTCAGGAATTAGATGGAAGTCGATAGGTGAAAATAATTTAAAAGGATATGGTTTCAATTATGATGCGTTGAACAGGTTAAGAAATTCAGATTATGGAGAGGGAAGCACATTTTCGAATAACAAAGATAGATATAAGGAATCTATTGGGAGTTATGATCTTAATGGGAATATCAAGTCACTTACAAGGTATGACACTATCATTGTTGACAATCTGCTGTATAACTATACTGGCAATCAGCTTATTAAAATTGATGATAGTGCCAATAAGACGAAAGGATTTATTGATATAACGAATACTACAGACTATGAATATGATTTAAATGGGAACCTCACAAAGGATTTGAATAAGGGCATTAATGAAATTAAATATAATTATTTAAATTTACCTTCGGAAGTCATTAAGGATGCAGAACACAAAGTGCTGTATATCTACGATGCGACTGGTGTTAAGTTAAAGAAACAAGTAGTATCGGGCGCAGATACGCCTGATAGATATTATGCAGGTGCAT
>JAGVVH010000272.1 GCA_019135895.1 Bacteroidota bacterium
CTATCTTGTACCTAGCCATTCCCTGATCTCCTTTTGTAAAGCATCATTTGAGATAGTCTGCCCTAGTTTCACCTGTTCACGACTCTCTTTTATTCTTTTCTTCTGGAAATCAGATAACTTGTAGACATCTTCATTAGCCTTTGACTCTACAATGGTTTTAATAGCTCTCAGGAATGAAGCATCCTCAATTTGAGAGAGCTTTTCAATAATTGTATGTCTTAATTCGACGGTACTCATATTGGAGCTTTTTACAAAATTACAATTTTTTACCCATTTAGTTCGCTCATAGTTTGTAGACATGCAATTAACCACAACGGCCCGGCGGTATAATTTCGTAAGCGTTACCCGACGCAGCATCCGGTAACAATCCCGGTACTCGCCGACAGGCGAGCCATATAACTGTCCCGGTGCAAGGAGGGTACGGCGTGCTTTTTGCTGTCATGGTACAAAGAGAGTTGAACACTACGCGCATCGCGGTACAAAGGTAATTTGCTGGCTATATACTAATCCCCGGGCAAATAGTTTAATGGGTTCCGCTGGCGCGGTCCGGATTAAGTCACGGTACGATGAATTTTGTAAATGCCTGAATGCCAACGCAAAAAGCATGACGAGCTTATGAATTATACCGACCGTGTTAGGTGCTGTTATTTTAAAGTCCATGTAGTAGTCTTCAAATATTTAATTCTAAGCTTTTCAAAGTCATACTTCAGTGACTGGAAGTCATAATCAAGTTTTGAAAATGACGTATTATTAGTTTTATCAATGTAGTATTGCTTGTTGATCCTAGCAGATATTTCAGTCCATGCATTCAAGTTACCACTAATAATATCTTTTTCCTGGTTCAGATATAGGATAAATAAGCCGACAGATTTTTCAAGTATCTCAACTATCTCTGGAATTTCTAAAGGAATTATCAAATTGATTGTTTCAAAGATATATTCACCAGCAGTATTGGAATAATAAGATTCAAATCCACCGTTGAATATTTCAGAATCAAGTATGAAGATGTAATAAGTGAGTTGAATCATAGCCGGTAATTCGGAAACTATCTGTTTCTCATTAAGCCCTCTGTCTTTGCATTGACGTTTTGAAATTCTTTCCAGAACTTTACTATAGATTCTTAATTCAATCTCACTCTCTGGAATATTTTGAATCGTCGAAGAATCAATAGAGTCAAGTGGAATACCCAATTTCTGTTTTGCAAAATTTGCCAAAATCTCATTGTCACTAGAGGCTTCTTTAAGAAGTTCTTGCTGTAAATATTCTTTTTTAAATTGCTTCTTTCTTAGTTTATCCATAATGTTATTTCATCAAGGAATAGGTCAAGTTATTTAATTGTAACAGAGGCTATTAATTGCACCTAACGTTCGGCGGTATGTGGCGTTGGCGCAGAGTCGCGGTGGCGCGTGTTTTTGCACTCGTGGTGCGATGCAGGGTTATGATGTTGTTTTGTTTATTCTCGCGTTGGCAAAATGACATATACCGACCTGTTAGGCTTAGTTTTGTTTAAAGCTTTATTTTACCTTTGTTCCGGATTCTTTGGGTGAAAGTATACCTGTGATTTACTTCTGGATTCTGAGGTAAGTCCAGGCTTTTGCTATTAGAAGTGTAAAAGAATCTTAAACGATTGCAAGCTTTAATCTTTGAGCTTAATTGATCATTGCCAATCCCTAAGCCGTCATGATTCATTCCGTTGGAGGCGAGCAATAGAGTTGAGATTAACTGGTGATTCTGATTAATGTTGAGCAGATAATATTCTGACTTTTTGATTACAGGTATTCTATCGAATCGGGAAAGCTTATTACTGGCGATCACATAACTATTGAAACTGTCGGATAATTCGATTCTTCCGATCATATAGAATTTGTACTCTCGTGTAGTTGTATCAGGAAAGTACTTGAAGTAATCTAGCTGCCTGTACTCTGGAAGGGCAAATGTGGTCTTAATATGTTTTGTTAGTATTTTGCTTATAAAGCCCTTACGTGAAACTTCCCTTTCAATGGCTTGCCAACTGATAAATTCATTAATTACGACATTATTAATGAGATTCTTATATAGTTCACTGTCTTGGGGAATTTCATCTGATATGAAGATCTGAACAGGATTCTCGATTTTGAATGATTTTAATTGAATGGTATTAATGTTCATCTCAATATGACTATAATCTACTTGAGACAACGAGTCCTTTATGAATAAGTGATTATAGCCAACAGATTCCTTGACACTTGGGGAACAACCAAATATTAATGTTGACAAGCAAAATAGTATTTGTGGTATTGTTTGTTTATGTAACCACATTGTTATAAAATTAAGCCTAACGTTCGGCGGTATGTGGCGTTGGCGCAGAGTCGGCCCCGCGGGAGCGGGGCCGGCCGGCTGGTTTTGCACGGCGGCTTCAGCCGCTAAGCCGGGCCGATAAAGCACCAACTGGTTTTTGTGTGCTGATATGATGGATTAGTGTGCAAAACCAGCCGCGCCAATGACATATACCGACCTGTTAGGGGCAGTTGGATTTACTGATAAATGTATTCTATGCCCTTATCTGATTTAATCGGATAACCAGTTGAGTTGTTATACTCAAACGAGTGTTCAAATAAAGAAATTGAATCAATTCCGGCAGCGGGTTCATAATTATTGACCACGGTCTTTAGTATGTTGTTCACGTTTGTATATGTACCGGGATGACCAAGTTGGTTAAATATTCTATAAGGGTTCAAATATGAA
>JAGVVH010000318.1 GCA_019135895.1 Bacteroidota bacterium
CGTCAGGCGGGGCGACTTGCTCCGAATGAACACTTGTGGTTAATTTATCTTTCATCTTTCAAATTTACTTTAGTGGTTAATGATCCCGCCCGAACGCAAAGCCATCGGACGTTATGGGCAATACTAAGACTGCCTAAACCGAAAATGTGCTATAATATGGTCAACAATTTGATAACCAAATGAACCTAAACCAAACGGAATCCAAAAATCACTTTTCAAAAAGAAGCATATAATAAATGCAATTCCTGTTAAAATTGATGAGATAATTACTCTTTCATACCATTTCAAGTTGTACATAATTTTAAGAATAAAGCACTGCCCATAACATAAAATATAAAACAGCAGGGCTGTGTTGCTGAATTATACTGTGTGCTACTATTCATCATTCGTGGTAGGCTGATAGGGTTTCGCACTTAATCCCTGCCGTTTCATATTTTTGGACGTTATGGTTCATGCTACAAGACCAGACATTCCTCGAAAATCATTCCTACAACTAACTCTTTATGTTCGTGTTTTGGTGCCCAAGAACCCATTAAGGCACGGGCATACATAAAAGCATTTTCTTTCCAAGTGCCTTTTACATCTTCTTTGAGTTCTATCTCTCCACCTGAATAAAATAGTTCGCTAAACTTTTTCATTCCTTTTTGTGGGTTTCTTTTTTTTGCTTCTTCAACAAGTTCTTTTGTAGTGTTGAATGTTGGAAAAGCTAAATCTACTTCCGTTACTTCTGGGAATTTGTAAGTTGATAAATCCATTGTTTTTTAAATTTTAAATTTACGTTTTACAATAAGCACATACCGCTAACATAGTGTTGCCAAAATGGTGGCGAAAGTACATAATTTGAACATTTTACCGTTGTTCAACGTGAGTGCTTTTAATAGGCTTTTGTGGTATCAATCCCCCACTTCGGCAACACTCGAACCGTTACCAGCAAGGCTACCTTGATACCTCAATAATAGCATCAGGATATTCTTTACAGGCTTCTAAATACTTTTCGACAAAAGGAACAAAATTCTCATACATTCCCCATCCATTTGGCGAGTTGAATTTTTCAAAATGTTCAGGTCTTGCTTTCAAATCAGTCAGTCCTTTTTCAAGCAACTCAACAATTTCACTTGCCTTTGTTTTGCCAATTTCTTCTGGTCGCCAAAGTGCTTCGTAAATTCCTGCTTCATCTGCCATTTTATTTAAGTTATGGGTAATGTTTGCCCAATAAACTTGTTCGTTATCTTCGGTATAAGTTTTACCTTCATCGTAACTTAAATACCTTTTCCTGTTTAAATAAACGTCTAAACTCATTTTGTTCCTTTTTTAGTTCCTGCTAATTAAACCGCCCAGCAGGTAACAAGCGGTATGGCTTGTAAGCCCGAAGCTATGCGGGTAAATTGAAACGGTGGTACAAGGCTTACAAGCCATACCGCCAGCCGTTATAGGCAAGTGCTACTTACTGCACATAGCTGACTTTGTTCTGTAAATTTCAGTTGTGTAGTCGTCTGCATCGTTTTCAAATTCATTCATTACACACTTTTCGACAACACAGGCATATTTCCCACCTCTGTATTCAGTATGACTATTTGCACATTTAATTGCAGCGTGTTTTTTATTGAATACGCCAAGTGTGTATGAATGATTTTCACGTTCACCCCAGCGATAAGCTATAACCACATAAGTTTCATTTTTCATTTTCAATTCAATTACAGCACCACCGCTATACATATCCCAAAAAAACGTCCATTTAATTTGCTTGTTTTACATTTGTTACCTTTCTTTTATCTTGGCCAAAATATCATCCTTCTGTACTGATGCAGCGATTATGGTTTCTTTAAGTCGCCGTACATCCTCTGGGACAATGGGTATCTCAATGACGTACATCCTGTGCCTTCCAGTAAAACGTGGGTCATAGCTAATGAAGTCCCATACATCAAAGCCCATTACTGCCATACACATCTGAACCTGCCAATAATACTTCTTGTTGGTTCTCTTAAAATCATCTGGCGTTTTAATCATCATATGGGACACATGATTTGCTGGATTCCACGGGCATTTGATTTCTATACCCTTGTCTTGCCCGATTATTAATCCATCTGGCGTACATCCAGCATCCGCGCACCAGTCCGCAGCCACAAAATCAGCCCTTCCTGTCTTTACATTAAAGGCCAATTCATAATATTCCCTTGCATCCGGTTCCAGTTGTTTGCCCCATTCCATCTCTTTTGATGATACTTCGTCCCACCAACCAGATAGCTGCTCGGCTACCCTTTCCCTGATATATGTCTGGGCTGTTTCGGTTGTTATACCGCCCCGTTCTCCCATGAGTTTATGGATTTCCGAGGCGGTAAATTTACCCAGCCGGGATTGATGCCATTCTATATTCATCCCCTTACCCCTTCTATCGGTTCGTCGTCAGCAAAGGATTTGTCAGCCTCCATATCCACGTAGTCAACGTCTTCCGCATCAACATCCTTAACAACGGCTTGGTCAAACTTTATTGCCTTTTGCATTTCGATAGACAGGATTCCCCATTTACTTAGGAGGTGCTTAAGGACTGTCTTCTTCGCCATTGCATCGAAATCTTCCTTCCACAAGCCAACCCCCTTCTTATATGTCTTGGAAAAGCGCTTACCGTGCTTATCTATCTTATCAATGGGCCAGTAAACAGTCTTTTCAAATCCATTAAGCAAGCTGAAGTATGCAGCATATCCCACGACATTTTCAGATGTTTTCGCGGTGAAGTCAAAAGTATATTCCCCTGTTAATCGGTTTTCTGCTAATACCTCCCCCTCGTAAATCTCCGTGACGTTGATCGTCTTGTATTGGCCTGTTCGCATAGCAAGCTGAACCAGCCCCTTGGTCATGATTTGAAACTGAGCCTTATCGCCATATGGTACAATGGCAGCAAACCCAATGTTCGGGTCAAGCGGCAAGTCCATTGATGCCGCAATTACAGCCGCAGAAACAACCGACGTTGGTTCTAATCTTTTTAGGATATCATTGTTCCCGACCATAACGGCAAGATTCGCGGTGAACCCTGCGGCCCTTTCTTTTAATATTTCCTGAAACTTGGCCTTCACGTTGTCTTGTGATAACAGGCTTTTTACTGTTTGGATTTCTTTGCTCATTATTTTACATTGTTATATTAGTGGCCACTGGTAGTTTGGTTTACCAGGGATGAATAGCTTTTGATCTTCAGTGGATGTCATCACGCTGTTTTCTTCTTTAGCGTAATAGAGTACCCCTATGTACCATTTCTGCTCGGCATATGCCTTCTTTGGATGAACGATTCTAAGTCCCATTAACGGGCTTTCTTTGTGGGTGGCACTCCATGTACCTATTAGTGTCCCGGTGCTGCTATAAAGCCTAAAAAACGGTTTCCAGCCCAAATATTGATACAGCGCCTTCCGCACCGTATCACTTACATTGCCTGTCTCCTTTACAGCCTGCAATAGACTCGCCGGGGCAGACAGGGTTAATGTTTTACATCCCTTGTTCATAACGTTTGATTTGTTAGTGAAATTTTCTGCTAAGATACATTAAAAATATCACAAAAGTCAAGTAAAATGATAAAATATATACTATTATTATTTAGACTAATTATAAATAGACGCATAATGTGTTGACAGTAAGATGTGTGTGAATTAATATTATATTATTCAATAGGTTGTTATGGTGAGTTACTTTTGTTAACCTACAAATAACCATAAGCATGAGTGCAATAGATTGCTTTCAAAACATAATCGGCTTATCCAGAACGGAATGTGATTGTTTCCCTGATGTTGATAGCACGACATCGCAAAGCGGGCTGTATATTGATGAGTTTGTCCCGCTTACAAGGCTATCTTCATTGCTAAACTG
Source organism: Bacteroidota bacterium (assembly GCA_019135895.1). GTDB lineage: Bacteria > Bacteroidota > Bacteroidia > Bacteroidales > WCHB1-69 > JAGVVH01. The sequence goes on from JAGVVH010000318.1 coordinate 3,853, forward strand.
TGCTATTGGCGATGACCTATGGGAGATGCTTGACAGGTTAAGGGATCGCGCTATTACAGCATTTATGGCAGATGCAAATGCCATGATGCTACAATACTACAAGCAGCGACGTCAGCCATTTATCGGGGCAATAGGGAGGGCAAAGAGAAAGAATGTAGTGTCTGGGATGACAATAGGTCGTAGATATGGGTTGAGGATGTATTGTGCTAATATAGTCGGCGGTGAATGTACCGTAAGTAAGATAGGTGGCATCTTTGATTCTACCGGAACCCTGACCATTGACATATACAATAACCTAAATGACCTGATTGATACTGTAGTCATAGACATAGAAGCCGGGAAGCACAAACTAACAGATGTTGATATAGCTCTTCCTATGCATAGTAAATACATAGAGAACCTTGAGTATTTCTTTGTCTATACCTATTCTGGCATTAACCCGTATGACAATGATATAAAATGTGATTGTGGGTCATTTAAGCCATATTACAATACCAACTACCCTAAGTTTGGGATGCGATCAGAGGTTGCTTACGAATGGAATAAGTATGCAATGGTGGGTGGATATTCCGGGGGTGATGACTTTATGAACGCGACCACAACGGCGCCAAACAGATTATATGGGTTAACGTTAGACGTTTCCTTTAAGTGCAACACATCAGAGGTATTATGTAAAGATTATCTGGATTTTGATACAAATCCTTTGGCTAATGCTATGGCATATGCAGTCTTATATAAAAGCTGTGAGTTAGCACACCATCAGTTTCTTAATAGCACCAACATCAATAGAGAGTTGCTTACTAATACGGATCAGGATACTGAAACAATGAAGATGTATGCGACAAAGTATTCTGAGATACTGGTCTATATTGTCCAAAATATCAATCACAAAGTCAATGACTGCTTTGATTGTCGCAGCTTTATTGATATTGCAAAAAGTGGGATACTTGCATGAGTAAACCAATAGACATATGGGTTAATGATTTTTCATCTATGCTGGGCAACTTTCCTGCTTTTGTTGATGTAGTGTTAAGGGGGGTCGCATTAGATGCTAAAGCCATAATCGAAAAGAGGGTTGTTAATACAGGTGTTAGTGCAAATGGCACACCATATACCCCATATAGTAACTATTGGAGGAGGGAAAGGCAAAAAAAGGGGAAGCAGGTTGACCATAAGGACTTTATGTTCACTCAAAGTATGTGGAGAAATACGGGGATTGTGGGCATAACACCGGCCAGCGTAACAATCGGGCCAGCATCTCAGGATAGGCATAAGGCGCAATATAATGTTGACAGGGAAAAAGTTGAGATACTTGACCTTAACGAGAAAGAGGTTGCGATGATAGAAAAGGCTATTGAGTTTGAGATAAACAAATACTTCGGATCATTATGATAAGGAATGTAGCAGATATATTAAGAAACCATGTGGCTACTGTTGAATGGGTAGATGTTGCGGGTGGTATCGCACAACCGATTCGCGTTGGGGATAAGATAAGCCCCGCATGGTGGGATGGTAATAAGTGGATAGATATGTCCCCTGACAGTAAAAAAAGGGGGATCGTATTCTTCCGTGCCGATGGGAGTGAGATGGCCGCTGCATCTGGTGGTAGGGTGAAGGAAACCTGTGATCTTAATATGCTATGTTGGTACAATATGAAGCAGATCAACATAGGCGATAAGGACTCCCGCCCCGTACTGGATGTCTGTGATGTTATTCCTGGTAAAATATGGCACACCAACGGTATCATTACAGCCAGGATTCAGTATCAGAATGTCAATAGAGACATAAATGTTTTTAATGACTATACATTCAACGAAAACAAGGCATATACCGTATATCCATATGGTGTTTTCATGGTCACTTTCCGGGTTGATTTTTGGTATGCCCTGTCATGTCACACAAGGGGTAATGTAACAAGCGTATGTTAGTTTCATATGGCATATTGTTCGGCATTCTTGGATGGATTCATGTTATGATTCTTGCCCAAGATGGTATGATTTTCGGCTGGATATGGAGACCCCGGTTTCCAATGTGGCTAAGTAAGATCACAAGATCATGCGAGTATTGTGTGGCCGGGCAGATAGCTTTATGGCTATGGCCTGCGCGAACCTACATGGATTACAATGTAGTGGATCATATTTTGGTTATTGGATTATCAATCTTTACAGTGGAGGTTATCAATGGAATTAAAGAAAATTTCACCAGAGACAACTGAATTTGATGCTTGTGGTAAGAAGTATATCATTCACAGGTCATTGAGTGTGAACAGGTTTATTGAGTATGAAAAGCTGCAATGTCACGTTGGATTTGGGGTGTCTTTTAAGGCAATGTTTAACACCATAAAAGAAACCTACGAATTGCTTAATAAGCAAAAGTTTGCTGACAGTGCTGTTAAGTTGCATAATATGATGATGGGCATGGCCGAAAAGGCCGAAAACAGGACACATCCAGCCATGCTTCTTTGTGCTTTGTTTATCAACAGGGATGATGAGGATTTGACCAAGTGGGATGAGGGCGATGCTTTGCGCAAGATAAAGGACTGGTCGGATGAGGGTTATGATATGTCCAGTTTTTTTCAGTTGGGGGTGAGTTTTGTCGAGGGCTTTCGGGAGGCTTACGAAATGCTTACCCTAAATACTTTGCAGGACGTTCTGACGGAGGAGATTCCCGGATAAAGCATTGGGCTGAGGAGGTTAGGGATATATCCTTGTTTTGGGTTGATCTCTTAACCAAGATGGCGAAGAATGAGGTATTGAATTACAATGAGTTGAAGTCTTTGGATGTGTATGAATTTTTTCTTTTACTTGTAAACTTCGAGAAGAATGCCCGGAATAGACCTGACAATAAGGATGGCAAACCTTCAGAACGCCGTTGATAGGCTTTCTGTATTAAGGGAACGGTATAGGAATCTAAGTGCGGACATTGAAGTGCTTAGGCAGAGGCAGCTTCAGCTACAAGCTCAGGGAGAAAAGGAGGCGAAGCAACTTCAGCGCGTAACTAAGCTAATCCGGGACAAGACAGCACAGCAGAACGCTCTTAATGTGAGTATGAATCAGGCCGAAAATTCGACAAAAAGAGCAACGGCACAAATTCAAAAAATGGGCTTCGCCGCAAAGACAGCCACCACGCTTGTTAACCAGTTGCGGTTTGCTCTTGTGGGGACGTTCGGGGTGTTTGCAGCCATACAGGTATTTAAGAATCTTGCAAGGGAGGCTATTGCATTTGAGGATGCTATGAGGCAGGTTAAGGTAGTAACCGGGGCTGGGAAAGATGAAATAATGCAGTTGCGTAATGCTGCGCTTGACCTTGCCGCCTCTGGAATATTTAATCCGTCTGAGGTAGCAGCGGTTACTGGGGAGGACTTAGAAAAAAGCACAAATCTATTGGCTACCACCATCAGGTCATTTGGGCTTGATGCAGCAGCCACAAAAACCATAGCGAACCAAATGGCGCTTGCGTTTAATAAGTCAGCGCTTGGGGTTTCAAATATGTACGAAGCCCTTAAATATGTCGGGCCACCTGCCGCACAGCTTGGATGGACTTTTGCGGAGGTTTCGAGTGTGCTTGGTATATTGGCAGATAACATGATAAGCGGGTCACTGGCGGGTACATCGCTAAGGAATATGATGTTAGAATGGTCTGATGCTAATAGCTCGCTAAGAAAAACGACCAATGCGGTAGGTTATTCATTTGATGAATTTATTGAAAAAGGTTGGCACATTACGTGACATATCTACTGATGGCGCATTAAAAACGATAGGATTACGGCGTGCTGTTACTGCATTTATTTCTGTGGCGAGAAACTCTGATAGGATAAAGGCATTAAATGGGGAGCTTGAAAAGCAGGTAGATATTATTGATGAAATGGCATCTGATAGGTTGTTGACTGTAAGACAGCAGTGGGATGCACTTGGTAGTTCTATCAATGCCGTTACTTCGAGTATTGGAAATTCAACCGGAGGGTTTGCAAAGTTGCTAAAGTCGGTGGATGGTGTTATTGATGATTTTTATGTTCTAAATAAATATGCTGATGAAATAAGAGAATTGGCGGGCGGTGAT
>JAGVVH010000217.1 GCA_019135895.1 Bacteroidota bacterium
GAAAAAGGGATTGCACTTTATATCCAACAATTTAATATGCTCACCATGGAAAACGGCAAGGAAAATCCTGTTGCCAAAATGTTGCTGCAGATGTTGAGTATAGGTGCGGAAATGGAGAACAGTCAGAGGAAAATTCGTCAATATGAGGGGATTCAGCTTGCCAGGATGAAAGGAGTGTACAATGGCCGAGTTAATGGGGCGATGTCCAATCCGTCTGCGTTATTGACCAAATATCAGAATATCTCAGATCTCCTTGATAAAAGTGACCTTTCTGTCAGGCGGATTGCCGGAATAACTGGGCATTCTATCAATACAGTCAGGAAAATCAGGCAGTTAAAAGTGATTTGACTTTACCGCTGTTTATCCCCCATAAAATTCCGGGATATTTTAAATGTATTTTTTCTATCAAAGTATCACATAATGATACTTATCTGGAAAATTTACTTTAGGTTTAATACGTTTATCTCGTTCGTTTTTTATTTAATCCAAGCTTTTATCTTATTATCCAATTTTTCAGCTAACTCATTGGATGATTTATATATTAAATGTGGGAAATGATTTGTATCAAAATGTGATTTTGAAAACCATTCATCATGGCAAGTATAAATCACAGGTTTATTTAGTCCTGCAGCAAATCCGCTCTCAAAATAAACACCATCTCTTTGTTGACTAAAATCAGCAATACAAAACCGACAACTTCTAATTGCAGCAATGATAGCGTCATTGATTGTTTGAGTGCTTCCGATTAATTGTTCATCAATGAATATTGGTTCAAAGCCATTATTCTGAATAACTGTTTTAATAGTTTCTCTTGTTTCCCTCATTGAGGAATCAAACGACATGGCTATGAAGCATTTATTAGACAAATCCCCTCTCTCGGTTAATTCTATGAAATAATTCAACCCACTAAATGTTATGCTAAAATCCATTGGGACCTTGACCGGATTAATAGACAATGTAATCAGGCCTTGATGGGTTAGTTCTTCCAAATAATAAATACACTCATCATAGGACTTAAAGAAGTGTTTATAATAGAATTCAGGATTTGGAACGATATTGTTTATTTCTACTAATTCTCCATCATATTTTTGCATTTTAAACAATGTCTACATGTTCCTTGTCTGGAAGTTGTTTGGTTAAAATTGCGCCAGCAAAAATGTACTTATTCTTAATGAAATCTTCCTGGTCTAATAATGCATCAAATCTTATTCCATGCCGGATGAAAAGGTATTCACCATTAACAGTAATCCTGTAGGATCCACTGTCAACTCTGGTTAATTCTAAGTCGGTAATTGGGCATTTTTCCATAATTCAAATGAGTTAATCTGCGTACCCTATGACATCTTACTTGTTTTCAGGGGTTTCTTTTATTCCGTTTATTAAATGAGAAATCAGACTGCGACAAAATTCTATGGTATTATCTAACTTCTTGGCCAACAGTTCGTCAAGTCCGTTGGATTTTGTGTCGGAAATACCTCTTTCAAGAATATCAAGTATTCTGTCTTTAAGCTTTAAGTTCTTAATTACTATTTTGCCTATCTCACGGCCCAGATACTGCGATGCTATTTCATCCAGTCCGGCATCATCGATAAACAGATCAAAATGTTTTTCCCATATTGCTTCACTATTGAAGCGGAAATAGTGTCTTAATATATCTGCTACATCATCGATATCATCGCCCCTGACTTCAGGTCTGTCATCCCAGGCAATTAATTTAAGTAAAACTATGCCAGACAATGTGCAAACCTTGAACTGCGTGTTATCATCAATCTGAATTTCTGCAGAAGCCTCTTCAAACACTTCCCTGACACCTTCTACATTCATGCTGGTAAATCCGGTACCTTTTACAGTTACAACTCCTTCATTTTCCAGATCACCAAATGGTATGAGATCGACTTGAGTCCGATCCTTCCAGATCAGAACGAAGGCATTCTCCTTATAAGGAACAAATCCTTCAACTTCTATTAAGTACTTTTTTAACTCTCCAAATTGTTCGCTGTCCTTCAACATTACTGCAAAATCCAAATCACTGGTTGCACGTTTAGGAGTGACCTCATGAAGACCCCTCATCCAAACGTCCCTGGCAGTAGCCCCGACAAGGTAAAAATCAATACTGAATCTGCGGAATCCTCTTTCAAGAGCATCAAGTAATTCTTTATAATTACCTTCCTGCCTTATCTTATTCAATGGTATTTTTAAGATGTTGCTCATATATTTTCTGTGCTGTTTCAATACATCTCCTGTCATTTGTTTCTAATAGATCGGCATACGCAATTATTGGTGGAACCACATTATCATTTTCCCATCCAAATCGCCAGAATCTTTCAAATACTGTAATATTACCTTTATTGTCCGGTATTAACCGGTATTTTTTCATCAGATCCAACTTTTTTTCATTTGTATATAAAGTCAGAGTTTGTGGGAGAAGATAACCCGTATAAATATTTCCGGCAGCTTCTCCCCCCCAGAATGTATTTTCCCCGTCTATTTTTAACTCCTTCCATTTATTAAAGTCACCAGCTTTCATGAATTTAAAATTACCGAGAAGCAAAGTCGGCTTCAGTTTCTCATTGTAGCCAGTGATCCACTTCTGAAGTAAATCCTTTTTGTTTGTAAGTTTTAGTTCTCTATCATTCTTTCTAAGAACAAACCCCTCATCAATTAGTCCATCAAGGATAAGCTTCACATTCCCAAGAGCAATACCAGTATTTTTTGCTATCTCACGATAGGTATCATTGATTTTTTCTTCATTTACAAGAAATAACAGGATTGTTTTCAGTCCTGCCTTTGTGAATGCTCTTCCATGCTTCTCAGGATGATGGTATCTTTTATTGTCACCTTCTATTTTAAGCAGGAAATTGTCGGCCTCAATATTTATATTACCGTTCAGGTCAATATATCCTATCTTATGCTCCTTGAGGGTTTTGTTTGATCCCTTTATAGGTAATAGTCAGAATCCCATCTATATCCTTAGTGACAGGTTCTGTCCATAAAGCATTGATATTATGCTCTTTTAGAATTTCTTCTGTAACCGTGTATATCAATCTCTCTTCCATCTGTGTTCAAAATAAAATAATGTTCACGTTACGTGAACAAGCAAATATATTGAACATTTAATAATTATCCAAATTAATCCTGAAGGAAATATAGACATGAGATCCAACTTCATTAAAAATGTAGTGAAATTGGTAGTATGACAACTAATATTGGAAAATATTTAATGAAATCAGAAATCAAATTCCAGGAGTTCTTCTTCTTTGCTAACCTGCTGCCACAATCTCATGGACATTAACTCGTCATATTCTTTGTTGTCAAGAAGTCTCCAGGCAACTTTAGTTCCTTTTAGAAAAGTATGACGAACAGTTACTATTTGATTCTTTGAGAAGAAAAACAAGCTACAGAAGAAATAACCTCTTTCAAAATGGACATCAGTGAGACGTACAATATCAAAGTTGCCTTCTTCTTCATAAGTATATATCTTCTCCAACCTTATAACTTTACCAGTAGTGCAAATACTATCATTATCAATATGAAACCAGGATGGATGAAAATAACAGCCAACCCTTAGCAGCAAGGATTTTACTCGGTACTTCAAGGATTGAGATAAAAACAAAAATCTATATTGTAATGTATTCATATATAGTTAGTTAAAAGTATCCCCCGGGTATCTCCTCCCGTAATGCCCCGGCCCGCTTCCAGGCCTGTCGGTACTACAAAAAGTAATTCGCAGGATCTTTCATTACCTCTTAAATATAAATACCTGGAGAAAAAGGTTTCGCTCAAAATTTGCAAGAAAAATTTTTTCTGGGGAAAAATATTCTTTAGCTGAAAATCGGCCTTAAAAAATTTTATAAAAAATTTTTATGTAAATAAGAAATTGTATTTCAATGGTATAAGTTAGCCAAACATCTTTTTCATCTCACTCTCTTCAAACGGCTTGGTCAGATGTATGTACCTGTCCATGATGCTGTATGAAGATTGACCAACCCATTTCAGTATGCTTTTCCAGTTTACTCCTTTAATGACCGCCAATGAAATAAAAGTGTCCCTGAAATTGTGACTGGTATGATCGGTTTTGAATTTCAAATCTTTATATTCGTCTTTTGCTGCCAGGATTTTCAAAAGATCCTCTATTCCACGATTATATGCCTGATTTGTCAGTTTAAAGCAGGATGTATCAAATCCTACCTCTTCCAATATTTCTTTTGCATATCGATTGAGTGGTTGCTCGACTTCAACATCAAATCTTTCCGTCTTCTTAGGGGTAAATATCAGAAACCCACTTTCAATATTTTCAGGCCGGATTCTTTTTATGTCATCAAATCGCACCCCGGTGAAACATTGCAGTAGTATCATTTTTCTTATAACTTCCTGATTTTTGAGATCAAACTTATGATTATACAATGCCATCAATTGTTCTTCAGATATTGGATTGGGTTTGTTCTTACTTTTTTCACCTCTCTTAAAAAGCTTTGACTGGAATTTATCCGTCATATCGATATTTTTCTCATCCTTTATTTCCCAGTAATAGTAGAGGACCGTGATAAGAACGGTATATGTTTTTTCAATGGTACCCTGACTGTATTCCTTCTCTGTAAGCCATACTTCGAAATCATCCGACCAGCTTATATTAATATCAGGTAAGTATGTCTTTTTGTCTCTGCTGTCATCAAATTGTTTGATCCTGTTCATTACAGTCTTGAACTCCTTTATAGTGCCATGTGGATGACCTAACTTCTTGCGTCTGTTATAGTAATCATCCATATAGTCAACCAGGCTCTTTTTATATTTCAGCAGTCTCTTTGAGGGGAATAATTCCTCAATAATAAGGAATTCTTCCTTCTTCAATTGTGCCATTACATAATCAACATCAGGATTATGAATGTAATTGCTGATTCTACTTTCTTTATCCTTTATGAGTCGGTTCTTTTTCTGATAATCAAAATCTCCCCTTAACACTTCGCCCTTTTTTGCAGACCAGAATTTAGGGTTTACTCTGACATCAGTAGGAATACGATTTTCTTTTGCATCTTTTCTTTTTAACGGATCATACCTTCTCAGCCGGATATATACCATGGCTTCACCATTCTTATCTAACTGACTTTTAAGGATCATTAGTTTTATTTTAAGATCCTTTGGCGTATAGTAAATGTTGATATATTTTGCGATCTGATCTTCTGTATAATGTTTCATGTAGTACAAAAATTGATTAATTTTACGAAGAATCTACAACGCCCATAAAAAGGACATTTCAGCAATAAAGGTAGCACAAAAAGTTGAATTATCAAAAAAAGTAGTACAAATATGAATATTGATTATCAGCGTTTTAAGCTATAAAATTACTCTTCTCACCCCGACTGAGTAAGTCAAAATGCCGTTGTAAATCAAGTGATTGCAGCGGCATTTTTGTTTGTGGTGGAAAAAGTGGCCGGAAATCCTTACTTTACTCTTTTCACAGAGTCTTCAGTTTTTACTCGTATCATCCAATTCTGTTAGAATCTAAATTCCTGTTTTATTGATAAATACGATATCATTAAAACAAATCTATATGGGAAGGTTGACAATTAGCATTATTAATGTATATTTGTCAACAAAGGAGGAAGACTATGAACAACATTTTTGCACACCGATTAATTGCTGCCCGTAAAATGGCTGGATTGTCGCTGCAAAGTTTGGCTGACAAACTTGGAAACGTTGTCACCAAACAGTCACTGAACAAATATGAGCAAGGCAAAATGAAACCTGACAGCACTCTGATATTACGTCTTGCCAACATATTAAATGTTTCGGTGGATTATTTTTTTGCCAGTCCGGAAGTCGAGATTCGTCTGTCAAACGTAGATTTTCGCAAATATTCTTCGAAGATTAAGAAATCAGAAGAAGATGCTATAATTGAAAAAGCCAGGGATATTCTTGAGAGATTCATCGGACTTGAAAAAGTGGTCAACCTTCAGGAGTCGTCAGAATATTTTGAATATTCTAAAATTATTTCCAACGCAGATGATGCAGAAGATGCAGCAAATGAACTGAGAAAATTATGGAATCTCGGTTATGACCCCATACCGGATGTAGTCAAAATGCTTGAAGATAAAGGCTATCTGGTCATTGAGGTAGAGGCATCGAAAGATTTTGACGGGATGAAAGCTGATGTGGACGGCAGGAAAGTCATTGTACTTCGTCAATATAATAATGGGGATATGGTTCGTAAGCGTTTTACTGCCCTACATGAATTATCGCATCATTCATTAGTTTTTTCTGATAATCTTTCAGATAAAGAAAAAGAGAAGCTGTGCCATGTTTTTGCCTCTGCTGTGCTCTATCCTGAGGAAATGGCGATTAAAGAACTGCATCGGGACAGGTTTCAGTTTTATCAGAAGGAACTGGAAATGGTAAAAGAACGTTGGGGCATTTCTTTCCCTGCCATTTTCAACAGGGCATTACGTCTGGGAATTATAAACGATTATGTTTATCGAAATCTGAATGTGGATTACAGGGCACGCAGGTTGCATATAAATGAACCCGGAACTTTTCTGAGTGAGGAAAAACCGGTGAAATTTGAACGACTGATTTGGTTTGCATTGGGCAAAGGAATAATCTCCGTGAATGATGCTGCTTTTTATGCAGGAAAAAGTGTCTGGGAGTTCAGGGAACACATCCGCCAAATGGCATGAAACTCATTATTACTGATACCAATGTATTATTCGATGTTATCAAAATTGGTGCATTGACGGATTTTTTTAATCTCGATTATGACATCTGTACAACAGTATTTGTTATAGAAGAAATCAGACCATCCGGACAAAGGGAATTGATCGGGACATTTATAAGAGCAAATAAATTGACTGTTATTGAATTTACAGGGGAAGAAATTGAAGAGGTGATGAACTTCGATATTGCTAATTGCTTGAAGAGGTTTACCGATAAATCTGTGATTTGGAAATCAGCACAACTCAATTGTCCCATGCTGACAGGCGATAAAAAAATGAGGGAGATTGCTGTAAAAATTGGAATAGAAGTTCATGGCAGTATTTGGGTTATTGATGAACTTTTTAATACCGGCTTGATTTCATCAGAAAAAGCCATCAAACTTCTTGAGCAATTGTTGATGACCAACAGTTGGTTGCCGAAAAATGAAATTGAAAGAAGGATTAATAAGCTGAAATAAAAGACAATAGAAAAGTCAGCGCATCACGTATTGTCAAGTTCCTGATCATGGATTGCCAGGCTGTCTGGGAGCATCTTAGCTCCGAGTATTTACCATTTCCAACCTCGACCTGAAGAACCTTTCTGTTTCCTTATCCATAAAATAAACATAGCATCCCTTCATCCCTCTTGTGAGAAGAACACGATATGTATTTTTTACAAGCTGTATGAAGTTGTCTGAATTTTTCACCTGTGTGTCATGTGAATATTCAGGATGTCCTTCCCATGATGATTCATCTGGATTAAATTTCAAATCGTTGCCGAAAATCACTCCAATATAGTCAAATTCAAATCCCTGCGCTGTATATATACATCCTATCTGGTCTAAGCCACCATCTTCATATGCCCAGAATTGTGATTTCGGAATACCTCTTTTCATACCAGTAAGTCCTTCTCGTGCATTCCAAGGCCTTTTATAATCACCAATAATGACATCATTAATTAGATTTTGTCCTTCGTCTAACTTGTCGCTCCATTTCCAGCAAAAACCAGCAGAAAGCCTTGCAGTAAAGCCTGATTTGTTTCTCTCCCTGATAGCCTGCTCAAGTTCTTCTGGTGAATTGAATATTTTAAATTCAAAGTTTTCATCATTTATCCAAAGTGCATTGGCAGTTCTTCTGATTTGTAGAGTATTATCTACCCAGTTTATAAAGCCATCTGAACCACCACATCTAAATTGAGCCTCAAGTTCAAATTCAAAAACTTTACAGTCCAGCTTTACTGCATTTTCCCTGATAAATCCCGAAGTACCTATCTCTCCTTTACGTACCGATTGATAATCATCAATAAAAAACACCGATACCCTGGCTGCATTGATTAAGTCTTCAATTTGTAGCCTTCCGGTTGATTTAAAAGGATAACCTGTTCTTTCCCTTATTCGGTGTGCCTCGTCCATAATTAGCACATCGATTTCATTTGACTGTGCTCCACCATAAGACATAAAGTAATTAAGCAATCCCCTTGCATCATTACCTAATATCTTCCGCAGTGTAGATGTAAATGATTTTGACCCTGTAGCATAATGAGCGTTATGACCTGTTGCTGCAAGGTCTGCAAGCAGTTGTAATGCAATAACGGATTTTCCTGTTCCAGCACCGCCCTGTACTATTATAGCGTATTTCTGTTTGTCAATCTCTCCTTTCTTTATCAAAGACATGACCTTATCATACACAACAAGTTGTTCGTCAAGCAATATATAATCCCCGCTGACTTTATGCTGACCCAATATCCTTAACTCGCCTCTTAGCTTATCCTTTATAACACCCGAAACTTGCTTTAATAACTTCTTTGATGGCCTATACTTACTATTTTCAATTTCAGCTAAAATTTCCATCCCCATGCCCTGATGCAGCTTATTGGAAAGATAAGATGTCAAATCATTGGTGTCATCAGCAGTGTAGATGGGAAATCTATCCAATGCTTTATTAAACCTCGTATCAAAAATGGGGTCGTCTTCATAATAATTGTAATTATGAAGGTAACTGCATGCATAGAGCGAAACAGGATCACTTCCTTCATAAAAGGCAGTGCAGTTTTCCTGCAAATAGTATTTATAGTTACCCACTTGAACCGATGGATGAAGGACATCCCTATTCCCACCACCTACCCATGTTACAACATAATCACTTTCAAGGTTGGATAAAATGCAACGTTCCCATTGCTTCAATTCAATAATCACTGTATTCTTAATCCCATCTCCGTCTTTACCTGTTACCAGAATGTCAATTCTTTTGCTGGTTAAAGGCAACTGGTATTCAATGATAACACCATTGTCGTGTAAGTCAGCAGATTCGAGTACAATCGACATCCTTAGCAATGAATTTCTCCATGACATGACTTCATGGTGTGAAGGATTACACCCAAACTGCTTGAAGAATTCTTTTCTCAGGAACTCTGCAATCTGGTTATTTCGATTAAGGCTTATGAATGTGTCAGTTGAACCTGCAAATAACCTCATAACTCATTATACTTCTTTGCTGTGCCTTTCGCTTTATGCACGGGATATTTTTGAGAATTGATTCGTATTTTATCAAGGACTATCTGCTTAATATCAAAACCATATTTATTTGCAAGCAAAAAACCAAAGGCAAAAATATCAGCCAACTCTTCTTTTATTCTTTCCTTATCCGCTTCTTCCGGGCTTTTCCAAAGGAATAATTCAAGCAGTTCACCAGCTTCAATGTTAATCGCTAAAGCCAAATCTTTGGGATTATGAAACTGTTCCCAGTCCCTTTCATTACGAAATTTAATTAGAGCATCAATGATTTGTTGTGTATCGTTCATTTATTGGTTGATTTAAGAGAGTCAAGGCTAATTTGTATTCATTATCAAATGATAGCTGGAGTTGCTGAAGCATTTTCAGGGTAGTGTTCCAATCAGTATGTCCGGCTGTCAAACCTCATCCCCCGGCTTCAGATAGAAGCCGATGGCATTCAGGGAGTCGCTCCTGCGGTAGTATTCAGGGTCAGCAAGTTTGGTGTTCTCTGACCTGGTAACTCTTATCACGACGCTGCCATCCTTGGGCTTCATAACCTGAACGCCCTTCGTTGTCCGGCTTTCAACCGCATTAATCAGAGAGGTGTTGAACAGGATAACCTTTTTAATGCTGCTCATGGCAAC
>JAGVVH010000408.1:0-1520 GCA_019135895.1 Bacteroidota bacterium
AGATAAGGACCGGCTTAGATTCACAGTCAATCATCACAGGGCAGAAGTTCAAAAATTGAAACAGGAAATTGGCTTGATAAAGAGGTCGGAAATTTACCAACATATAAGATCTATTGGTGATTGGGGAGTCTATTTCTCACACATTAAGAAACAGCTCGAAATTGAATTGGCCAGATTTGGGTGATGGTAAAATCAATAATCATGCTTAATGGAAAATGAAAAATTCAGTCTCATCAAGGTTGAATCATCCATTGTATCAGCCGGGAATCAGTTGCTTAAACTTCAAAGCTCCTGTTTGACAAACTACTATGCCGAGTTGAGGAACTGGTGGAATGGCTTGAACAATGAATGGAAAAGTGACCTAATCTATTATTTTATTGATGAAGAAGATGTGCCGCAAGAATTAATTGCGCAAGGAAAGGTATTCAATAAAATTCGTAATAATCAGGGAAATTCTGACTGGGAAGTAATAGTTGATGAAAAGGGAAGAATTTTGCGTGAGCCTTTTGATTTCGAGTTAGAAATGATTGCACTTATAAGACATCTCTCCATTTCGGAAGGGCATGAAGATCTCCGGCCAGTTAGTAAGCTCTTAAATCTCAAATCCATCTCTGGTAATATGAATCGAGGGCTCAGAAGCATAAGTGGCATTGAAAATTTGACTCATCTTAAAGTGATAGAATTACCATGGTCCCGGATACATGACCTTGAACCCTTACGGGATTTAATCGAAATCGAGTCCCTGAATTTTCATGATTCTGATATAGAGAATTTGGATCCGTTGTCCAATCTTCATGAGTTGCGGAGCCTCAATATAGGTGCAGCCCTATATTTAACAGACCTGGCAGCACTTTCAAACCTGTATGAACTTGCTGACCTGGATTGTTCTTCAAATAGCGATATTGATAGAAGGATTGATTTCTCTCCCATTGGGACATTAGTCAGACTGGAAAAATTAAATTGTCGAGGTAATTTTATAGAGACACTTGATTTCCTTCAAGATCTTAAAATGCTTGAATCTCTTAACCTGGAAGAATCCTATTTCTCTGATAATGATCTTGCACCTCTGCCAAATTTAAGAAAATTGAAGACCCTAAGATTAGGCAATACCAACATTAAGAACCTAACCCCACTTATTGGTTTACCATCTCTCAAATACCTCTGGGTTGATAAAACAAAAATTCCTGATTACCAAGTCATAGAATTCAGCGTGGCAAATCCCAATTGTACCGTTATTATTAAGGATGATACATTTAGTGACGGGACCTGCGTGTTCTATAAGGACGCCATACTTCGGCATGAAAGATTACACCTGGAATAGGTCGATCCATTAAGAGGATATTTTCACTCCAAGGAGCAAATGGAAAAGATTGAGTAATGGATTTTAGGGCACTGGTCTCCGTTGACAAAAATTCATATATCAACTCAACTCTAAGACAGGAACAACTGTTTTATATCAGCCTTCAAAGTACTTTCCTTGGAGTTACCTCTGGTAAATAGTCGATATTATGGCCGCATAA
>JAGVVH010000408.1:1540-8643 GCA_019135895.1 Bacteroidota bacterium
TCTGGCTTTCTATCTCTTTAATAAATGAATATACAATCCTGGAACACTCCACCCACTCTTCAGTGGTTAGCTGGCTTGCGAGCTCATCCCATTCATGGCTGTCGGCACCATGGCAAAAAACCACATAATGAACTCTTCCTTCAGTGATTTCGGTTCTCAGAATGGAAAGGTTTGATCGCAATTCTTCGAGATACTTTTCGTAGGATGCCATAATATTGATGTTACCACAAACAGGAGAAATTGCGTAATCAATATCCTTGACAAAATCCCTGGAATTGTCGATGCTATTACCATAATGCCCATCAAGGTCGATATAAGCACCACATAAACCAAATTCGTAATAGATCTTCATGGAGGCAATTACTTGCCCGGAAAACGCACAAAATAACGCTCCCCTTGTTGGATTTGCATGGTGGAAAGCGGCAGAGGGACTGAAGCACACCTCTTCGGGGTGCTGAACAGCGTATCTTATTGCATGATATAGACTGGCGTTTTCATATCTTACAGATTCTGCGTATTCTGGTGACCATTCTATATTCAAGATTCTACTTGTCTTCCCCTTATCGAAGAAGTTGTCCACCATTTCCTTTGTATGCGCCATGTAAAAGTCTTCTTTATCGAAGGGTGGAAAATCTTCATCAACAAGAAAGTATTCAGATAGGCCTTTTCTTTCAATGAAGTCCATTAAAAGTTTTGGCTTGGCAGGAGTCTGAGTATAACCTGTTAGTTTCTCTGGATCAAGAGACATTTTGGGATTATAGAACGTATGAAGTCTCTTGTATTTCATAACTTATTACCTTGTAATTGACAGTTCTTTATCCATGGATTTTGTCATAAATCTGAAAAGGACAGAGATTGCAACATGGTTAAATATAGGTAGATAACAATCCAATAGAAGTGCAATACGAATCAACCTTCGCTGTCATCTTTATGACATTCGATGATCTCTTGTAAATTCAAGGCAGGTAGTAGAAATGATCCGAATGGTGATAATGCAGTAACTGTTTGTATAAAGGTTCTCATGCTGTTAATTACCATTGGCAAAGCTGTGAACAGAATGTATTGCCTTTCCGTTTTTTCCGATAACGATTTGCAATTCTTTAGTGAAAATTCACCGACAGCCCCCAAATCCATGAAATACCCAGGTTTCTCATCCTCATTACATTTAATGTTGAAATTGATAATAAAATCGAAGGTGTCATCTTTTCTTGAAGATGTAAACACTTCAAAATCACAACCTAATTTCAATTTGTCAAGCCTGACCCGCTGCTCTTTCTCGGGAAAGATGGTCAGAATAACACTATTTGTAATTGAAAATTTCTTTAAAACGAGTTCCTGAGATACAAAAGTTCCCATAGTTATGCACTTTTCCTATTATCACAGTTGAGCCCTTCGGTGTTTATTTTTATTTCCCGATAGCCTTGATCAGCAAGAGACTCCCGGAATCCATATCTAAGTCTATAATACTGATCAGGCAGGATAGAATACTTAATATTTAAACCTCTCTGTAATAAGGCAAGGTGCCGGAGGTTAATAAGTTTTTCGCCACTGAATAATTGGGTAACGAAACTTTGGCTTGTTCCAAGAATTTGAGCTAACTCTTTCTTGCTCGAAATCTTCTTTGCCCTCATTAATTCATTCAGTCTTGAAATGAACTCGAGATGAATAATCTTGGCTTCGAAATCAATCCGTTCCTTCTCGGATTTTGGAACCAATACGTCTTCGAGAATGGTTATATCCAGTGCGTTTTCCAGGTGTTTATATTTCATATTCATATTTGGCGATCTTTTCAATAACGGTCTTTAATTTCTTATCTATTTTTTGAGTTTTCTTATCATAGGTACAGATCATTACGATCTTTTTGATATTTGGAGATTTACTATCAATATATTCTTTACAGTAGATCCTTAAATTTTTGGACTTGGTTCTCTTGAACTTTATTGCAGTAATTGAACTTGTCTTAGCAGACACCTTCTCCTTTCCATAGAGGTCGTCATTGTACAACCCTCCAAGAATAACATATATCGCACTACGGAATCGTTCTTTGTTTTCTTGTATAACGTTAAATACCTCGCTTTTGTTTTGTGAATCGACATAAAGCTGTATATCAAAGATATTCTGTATTTTAAACTCCTTTTTAAAGGCGTCTAAGGAAATATTTTCACATTTTCTGGTCACAAATTTAAGCTATAAGTTAATATAAACAAGAAAATAATGGATGTAATTCAATAGTTGGCTCATATAATGCAGTAGACAAGCATGGTGCAAATATATAAAATAACGATGTTAATAATTAATCTGTAATTACAATTACGTTAGTACTTATGAATTTCACAAATCATATACCCTCTATCCGATCTTTGATTTATTTTGTAATTCAATTGGAGAATTCCTCGTGCTCGGAAGATTCAACCATAACACTTTTCTATGCCACTCCTTCCAGATATAAATATTTCTGAAATTCAATGAATAGCGAACTGATTTTGGTTACATCTCCCAAAATATCAATAGCATCACCCAAAGACTGATACTTATTTTGTAGAAGCAGGGGCAGTTTCTCCTGATCAAGCTCCTCAACACCAGACTCAATGTACTTGGAAAGAACATATTCAAGAAATTCTTTCTGCTTGTTGTCTAACAAGGCAAAAATTGCGGATTGGGAAGAAGCAACCCTGACCTCTCTCGTTATTGGTCTAATT
The DNA here is from genome assembly GCA_019135895.1 of Bacteroidota bacterium. Classification (GTDB taxonomy): domain Bacteria; phylum Bacteroidota; class Bacteroidia; order Bacteroidales; family WCHB1-69; genus JAGVVH01. The sequence continues at coordinate 4,240 of JAGVVH010000408.1, forward strand.
GCGAAGGAGACGTACTCCAGAACGTCAAAGAGATCGCTTTTTTCAGCATCAATCAACTTCTGTAGTGTAAAGAATTCTTCTTTTCCATAACCGGCATCCGAAAGCCTTGCAAGAAGAGTTTTCCGGGTCAACGGATTTGACCAGATTGTGCGAAGCTCCTCCTCGCTTTTGAAGAATGAAGGGAGAGATCCGTACAAATTATTTAAGAACTCTTCAGCACTTATTGGTTTTCCGTCTGCGTTCCAAAATGAAGTAGCAATCATGTGCTGTATTTCCCGCTCTTTTCCGTCACGCAGTTTAATCTTCACCTTCTTTGGACATATACAGGGACTCTGGCCACATCTGTAACAGGGTTCGGGAGGGTCTTTTACACAAATGCAAGGTCTCTGGCCGCATAAGGGACAGGGTTCTTTAGGCGCTTTTTTGCAAATGCAAGGAATCTGACCACATCTTGCACATGGACCATCAGGAATTGGTTCTCCATCCCATTCAGGATCATTAAAATGATGATAGGCATCAACATAATCATAAATTGTAAAATACTCCTTCCCGTCAAATAACCTTGTTCCACGGCCCACTATCTGTTTAAACTCAATCAATGAATTTATGGGACGCAGCAATACTATATTGCGGATGTTTCTTGCATCCACCCCGGTAGAAAGTTTCTGGGATGTCGTCAGGATTGTCGGAATTGTCTTTTCATTATCCTGAAACTCCCGCAGATATTGTTCCCCCAATGCTCCATCGTTCGCAGTTACCCTTACACAATAGTTGGGTTCTTTGCTTTTCTTGACCTGGTTAACCAGATCACGAATAGCTGCTGCATGATCCTGGGTGGCGCAAAAAATGATTGCCTTATCAGACTGATGGGCATCATCCATGTATATCTGAACTCTCTTGGCTTCCCTGGCTTTGATCTCTATAATCTTATTGAAATCCGGTTCTGTGTATAATTTCCCCTCCTCTATTTCGCCTTCTATTACCTGATCGTCTGATGTATAGATATAGTCATCAAGGGTGGTTTGGATGCGTTTTACCTTGAATGGCGTAAGGTAACCATCATTAATTCCCTCTTTCAAGGAATAGATGTATACTGGATCTCCAAAGTACCTGTAAGTGTCAATATTATCCTTACGCTTTGGCGTAGCGGTTAAACCCAACTGAACTGCCGGTGAAAAGTATTCCATGATACCACGCCAGTTACCCTCATCATTTGCACCTCCCCGGTGGCATTCATCAATGATTATGAAGTCAAAGAAGTCTGGCGGATAGTCTCCGAAATAAGGCTCTGGATTTCCATCCATATCAGATCCACTCATGAATGTCTGAAAGATTGTAAAGAATATACTTCCCCCCATCGGGACACTTCCCTTCCTGCTGATCTCTTTCGGACTGATTCTTACAAGGGCATCCTCAGGGAATGCTGAGAATGCATTGTAAGCCTGGTCTGCCAGAATATTCCGGTCAGCGAGGAACAATATTTTTGGCCTTCTTGAACCGTCACGTTTCAAATTCCATCGTGTATAGAATAATTTCCAGGCGATCTGGAAGGCAATAAAAGTCTTACCTGTTCCAGTGGCAAGAGTTAGAAGAATTCGTTGTTTGTTGTCTGCAATGGCCTCCATTGCTTTGCTTACAGCAATCTCCTGATAGTATCTGGCAGCTTTTGTGCCCCCAACATCCTCATAAGGGATTTTATTAAACGAGTCACGCCATTGATTCTGTTCTGCAAAAGTCTTATCCCAAAGCTGATCAGGCGTCAGAAAGTTGGGGGTCAGACCTTCTACACCTGATTTCATGCAGATGCTATATATTTCCCTTCCATTTGTGGCGTATGTAGTTTCAATTTTCAGTTTTTCAGCATATAGTTTGGCCTGTGCTACACCCTCTCCTACCTCAAGGTCATTACTCTTTGCTTCAACTACAGCCAGCTTCATGCCCTTATAAACTAAAATGTAATCAGCGATCAGGGGCTTAGCCCTGCCACCTCCAGTCTGAATCCTCCCGATAGTGATTTTGTATTCCCGGAGGATCTTTGAACCTTCTTTCACACCCCATCCTGCCTCCGCAAGTCTGGGATCAATAAGTTCCGCTCTGGTTTCTGCTTCATTCATTTCATTAATGGGGTTAAGAGATTTTCAATTCGCCATTAAATGCTTTGGTTAATATTGATTTCTTCAATTCTTCAAGATCATCAAGTTTTTGTTGGTAAATGGATTCAAGTTGTTTGGTTTCGGATGACAGGGTATCAAGTTTATTAATAATAGATTGTTGTTCGTTCTTTGATTTTGGGAACGGTATTAATATGCTTTTTACCTCAGAATCTGTAACAGCTGGATAACTCGCTCCTTTTTGAAGTTTCTCCATCTGCTTATTGAAACCAGGAGTTAGCAGGAAATAATAGATTAATTTTTGGCTTAGAAAATCCTTTGGTCTCAGTACAAAGTATCCTGTGCTACATACTTGCTCATCATATTCTTCTGTTATTAACGCAACTCTACTATGAGTTGGTCTTACAGTTGCAAAAATCACGTCATTTGTTTTGACAAGTTTTCTTGCTCTACTTGGTGCATCTTTCCCCAATAAGATTGTTGCATTCTCAATTTCTTTTGTCTCCTTATTAACACTTGATACATCAAGGTAGATAAACTCCTCGTTTGGCTTTTTTGTAGGGTCAACAGTTTCAGTTTTAAGCAATACCTCCCCTAATGTCTTTTCTTCCCATCCCCCACCTCTCTTAGCGAAAGTATTCTCCAAATAACTTTCAAATAATTCTCTGGCGTTTTTGAGGTTTTGTTCGGCATTTGCTTTGGCTTTTGCTATTGAGGCAAATGCATCATCTAAAATTGCTGCGATGTGTTGTTGTTCAGGGAGAGGGGGAATAGGAACAGTTACCGAACTTACTAAAGCAATATTTAAATTACGAACTGTTGAACCAGCTGCTAATTCATTAAACTGATTGAATACAAAAGGAGAGGATAGTAAGTAATATAGAAACTCCGTCTCAAATAGTTTTTTACCATTTTGCCTTAAAACCAACCAGCCATCATGGATACACCCTGACATTTTCATGATGTAAGGCCTTCCAAAACTCATTGAATTGGATAATATAAAATCTCCCTCATTTACAAGCCTTGTCTTGTGTAAACCATCTTGGGTTATCTTTTCTTTGGTTTCATAAATATATTTATCAGAAGCAGTGGCATCTGAAATTTTAATCCAATTTAATCCATCAGGCGAATTGGTAATGTATTTCTCAATAGGTCTTGGTGAACCGCCTCTTTCAATTATTAGGACTTCTCCTAACCTCTTTAATTCCCAACCTTTCTTCATATTAATTTGAAGATTGAGTTTAGTATTTCAGCACTTTCTTGGTCAAGGACTTTCATTTCCTCTAATATCTGTCTGGGTTCACGAAAGGCTGCTTCTTCTTTCTTATTGGGATTTTTGGCAGAAAGATCAAAGGTTACTGTATCAATTTCGCTGACATCAAGGGTCCAAGAATTATCACTATTAGCTTTAGTCTTTTGTAATGCAACGAAATCTGCCAAATCGTTTTCGGAAAGGGCATTTGTCTTTCCAAGATTCCTGTCAAGATTAAGCTGGTAGAACCACACCTTTCGGGTGGGTGTTCCTTTTTCAAAGAAAAGCACGACAGTTTTCACACCGGCACCGGTAAATACACCTCCAGGGAGATCTAATACGGTATGAAGGTTGCAGCTTTCCAGTAATAGTTTGCGTAAACTCACCGAGGCGTTATCCGTATTGCTTAAAAAGGTATTTTTAATTACAATCCCGGCTTTGCCTCCTGCTTTCAGTATTTTAATAAAATGCTGAAGGAAGAGAAAGGCAGTCTCCCCGGTCTTTATTGGGAAATTCTGCTGTACCTCTGCCCGTTCCTTGCCTCCGAATGGAGGATTAGCAAGGACCACATCATAGCGGTCCCTTTCCTGTATATCTGTAATGTTTTCTGCAAGGGTATTGGTATGAACGATATTTGGGGCCTCTATGCCATGTAAAATCATATTCATTGTCCCAATAATATACGCAAGAGCCTTCTTCTCCTTGCCGAAGAAACTGTTTTTCTGAAGCGTCTCAGTATCTTTTGTAGTAAGTGCCTTAGTGGTTTTCATGTATTCAAAAGCCTCACATAGGAAACCCGCTGAACCAACAGCTCCATCATATACTTTATCGCCAATCTGTGGAGAAACTACTTTGACGATAGTTCTGATCAAAGGCCGGGGCGTATAATACTCACCACCATTACGACCTGCATTACCCATATTCTGGATCTTACCCTCATAAAGGTGGCTCATCTCATGCTTCTCGGAGTGAGTGCGGAACCTGAGTTCATCAATACGATTAAGGACTTCCCTGAGGTTATACCCGCTTTGAATCCTGTTT
>JAGVVH010000539.1 GCA_019135895.1 Bacteroidota bacterium
ACAAAAAGGTATTAAGAAAAAAATATTTTTCTGGGCTAATGAGATTGCTACTCAATTTGAATTTGAAAATCAGAAATGGCTATATCGGAAACAATTAAAATGGGCAAGGAAACTTGTTCTTCGCAAATGGAAAGCTGCTTTAGGGGGTAATTTCAAAGTTGTTGTTTCAGGCGGTGCTGCTATTCAGCCCCGTATTAGCAAAATTTTCTGGGCAATGGAAGTACCTGTCCTTGAAGGTTATGGTCTGACAGAAACTTCACCCGTTATAGGAGTAAGCAACTTTTTCAAGAATGGCGTTAAGTTTGGAACTGTTGGTCCTCCGCTCCCGGGCATTGAAGTTAAAATTGCTGAAGACGGAGAAATTCTCACACGTGGTCATTGCGTCATGCAAGGATATTACAAAACCCCTGAATTAACCAAAGAAGCTATTGATGAAGAAAATTGGTTTCATACCGGTGACATTGGAAAATTTGAACCTGAAGGACAACTCAGAATTACCGGTCGTAAAAAAGAGATGTTTAAAACCGCTTTTGGCAAATATGTAGTCCCTACAATTATTGAAAATAAGTTCTGTGAAGATTCTATGATTGACACCATTATGGTGGTTGGTGAAAATAAACAATTTGCTGCTGCTCTAATTGTTCCTGAATTTGGAGATCTTCGTTCATGGTGCGCCCGAAAAGGAATTGAATATACCACTAATGAAGAGATGGTAAAAAATCCGCTGGTGCAGAAGAAATTCAAAAAGATTGTGGACCATTATAACAAGTTTTTCGGTGAAACTGAACAAATAAAAAGATACATTCTGATTGACTACGAATGGAGCATCCAAACGGGTGAACTAACCCCAACTCTTAAATTAAGGAGAAACTTTATCATGGAAAAATTCCATGATACTATTGAACAACTTTTTGAAAAAAACTTACCTGTTTAGAATATACTACAAATTATCAAAAAAAAATCGCTCATGACAACACCAAAAGATTTAATTCTATATAATACTCTGACGAAGAAAAAGGAAAACTTTATCCCACTGAATGAGGGAAGAGTCGGCATGTATGTCTGTGGCCCGACTGTTTACGGAGAACCTCATCTGGGACATGCCCGTCCTGCCGTTACTTTTGATCTTGTCTTCAGATATCTCCAACATCTTGGCTATAAAGTCCGTTATGTTCGAAACATTACTGATGTAGGACATCTTGAGAATGATGCCGATGAAGGAGAAGACAAAGTTGAAAAGAAAGCGAGACTGGAACAGGTTGAGCCAATGGAAATTGCGCAATTTTATATCGATAGTTATCACTTTGCCATGGATCTTCTTAATGTAAAAAGGCCCTCTATTGAACCAAGAGCCTCAGGACACATTATGGAACAGATTGAAATGGTTGAGAAAATTTTGAACAAAGGCTACGCATACATTTCAAATGGGTCTGTCTATTTTGACGTAGTGAAGTTTGATAAAGATTTTGGCTATGGCAAACTTTCAGGTCGTGTACTCGAAGAAATGATTGCAAATACACGTTCCTTGGATGGACAGGATGAAAAACATAATCCTGCAGATTTTGCCCTATGGAAAAAAGCATCACCGGAACATATCATGAAATGGAAATCTCCCTGGAGTATTGGATTTCCTGGATGGCATATTGAATGTACCGCAATGAGCACTAAATATTTGGGAGAACATTTTGACATTCATGGTGGTGGGATGGACTTACTTTTTCCCCATCATGAATCGGAAGTTTGTCAGAGTACTACTGCCAATGGAATTGAATCAGTGAAATATTGGATGCATAACAATATGATTACTATTAACGGACAAAAAATGGGAAAATCTTTGGGGAATTTTATCACTCTCAATGAGTTCTTCAAAGGGACACATCCGTTATTGGAACGTCCCTATTCTCCCATGACAATCCGATTTTTTGTTTTGCAAGCACATTACAGAAGTACTGTTGACTTCTCCAATGAGGCATTAGTTGCAGCAGAAAAAGGGATGAATAAGCTTTATGCAGCATACAACACTCTTAAAAAGTTAAAAGCCGGCGATAATTCTACCGAAAATATAAAAGATTGGGTAAAAAGATGCTACGAAGCGATGAATGATGACTTCAACAGTTCCAAACTCATTGCAGAACTTTTTGAAGCATCCCGCATTATTAATTCTGTAAATGACGGAAAAGTCTCCCTTATTAAGGAAGATCTTGAAACACTTGAAAATTATTTCAACATATTCTTCTTTGATATTTTGGGAATGAAATTAGAAAGCAGTGAAAATGTCGATTCGAAAACTCTTGAAAAGATTATGGAATTGGTTTTAGAAATCAGAAAGAATGCCAAAGAGACTAAAAACTGGGCAGTTGCAGATGCTATTAGATTCAAATTAAATGAATCGGGAATTGTGATTAAGGATACCAAAGATGGAGCAATCTGGGAAAAGATTTAAACATAGCTTCTCAACCTATTATTAATAAAGAATTCAATTAAAGAGAAAAGAGCCTTAAGGCTCTTTTCTCTTTTTATTATATAAAATTTATAAATGAAATTTAGATTTTCCGAAAATTATTTCAACGGAGATTATTAACTTTTAGATAATAAAACATAATTAATTTTTAACAAATTTAACATTACCTAATAAGCTTCCGTTTTGAGGGTCTAACACTCGAATAATATAGGTTCCGGGAGTTAAATCCTCGATATTTAATTGGGTTGAAGGCACAGTCAATTTTGTTATTCTCACAATTTGTCCATAACAATTATAAACTTCAGCATCTACAGAATGATTCTGTTTAGTATGAATTTCAACAGTAATTGTATTTGATGAAGGAATAGGAAATACTTTCAGAGTAGCAATTTGAGCTTCCACAGAATGGATTGCATTGGGAACTTGCATTTCGAGTATAATACCATTACTTGAAACAAAAAATGCATGTCCATTTTGATAAGAACAAGAATTAAAAGAGAAGTTGGTATCCGTTTCTATAAGGTTAGTTTTGGCTCCTGAATTAATATTAATTTCAGCAATACCACCTTTTCCGCAGACAATCAGTTCAGTATTAGACAATACAAAAATTGATTGTTCCAGTAGGCCTGATTCAGCGGGAAGAGAAGTATAAACGGTAGTCATGCTGGCATCGTCACAATTCCATACATAAACATTTCCCAAACCTGATAAGAAATATAAATTCTCATTATCTTGGCTGGCAACCGCATTGATATGCCCAAAACTGGAATTAAATGTGTATAAATTAGAAATGGTTAACAAACCATCATACATTAATAAACCACAGTTCCCTTGAGTTGATATATTTGCCCCAATAAAATAAATATGACTAAGATCTTTAACCCAAACTTCTTTTGCTCGGAAATCGGGATAAGTATGTTTCAATGAAAAAGTGCTATTGTTATACTGCCATATTTCCAAAGAATTAGTATTTCTATTTGTTCCAAAAAGTAAAGTATGAGTTTCATCATATACAAATATAGACAGAGAAGAAAAACCAGAAGGCATTGCTCCGGCAAGTTCCCAGTTATTATTGACATTGTTCCATCTATAGAAAGCATTACTATCAATAGCAAAGTTAAGTGCATATACATCTCCATTATCTTGTTGAAATCCATGAACTAATAAACCATTACATTCACTATTTCCAAAGTCAGAAGTATAAGAACCAACAGTTAAATCACTCCAAGCTTCGCTTCTGTAAAGTAAACTTCTACTATTCCCTCCGGCTAATGCTAAATCATCAAAAAGATAAACATAAGACAATGCCCCGTTTACGGCTTGATAGGCATTACTTTCATCTTTACCAATATTCATCTTATTAAAAGTATATTTTTGACTAAACGCCCAAGTAGAGCACAATACAAACAATAAAATAATAAATTTTTTCATAGACATTAAATTTATTTAATAACAAATTGATTCATAATAAAAAAAATAAACAAAAATCTCATCCCAGTACTTCAAAAAATAAACAATTTATAACAACAATAAAATGACAAAAGTTTGGTTTTTCCCGCGGCAAATATATAACAATTTTTAATGTAACATCAATTGTTACGATTTTTTTTCTTAAAAAATGTTAACTGCCTTATATTCAGCGGAATATTTTTTTATATAATCTTATTAAATCTAAAAATTGAACCAAATCCACCTCATTTTTGTTAATTAAAACAATAGTATTTAAAGAAATAAAGTGATGAAAAATAAATTAATAGAAGCAATAATTAAAAGGAGAAGCATTTATGGTTTGAAAAACGGTTCTCCAATAATTGACCATGATCTTAAAGAAATATTGTCAATTGTTTTAACAAATGTTCCTTCTGCCTTTAATTCACAGTCGGCGCGATTTGTACTTTTGCTCAATGAGAATCACAGAAAATTGTGGGATATAACAAAAGAGGTATTAAGAGCTAAATTAACCGACAATAGAATGAAAGCCACAGAAGAAAAAATCGACACTGCTTTTGCATCAGGGTACGGAACGATTCTATTTTTTGAAGATCAAGAAGTGATAGAAAAATTGCAGGCGCAATTTCCGGGATATGCGGATAATTTTCCGGTATGGTCGGCTCATTCAGCCGGGATGCACCAATTTGTAGTTTGGACAATGCTCGCAGATGTAGGTTTGGGGGCATCGTTGCAACACTATAATCCTTTGATTGACGAAAGGGTAAAAAACGAGTGGAATATTAACCCTAAATGGAAGCTGATTGCTCAAATGCCATTCGGGATGCCTACTGCAGAACCCGGAAAAAAGGAAGTTAACCCGCTAGATACAAGACTGCTGATATTCGAATAATCAAAGTGCAAATCAATTTTTATTAGCTATTGCAGATTGATGGCAAATCACAACATGCCGGATCTTTGATATGAATCCTATAAATATTATTTATCAATAGTATTTTCAACCATTTTCAGCAGCTCGCTTTCAATCATGCCTGCTTTGTGCACATATTCAGCAGCTTTAGCCACAATCTCGGTAGCAAAAGTTTTATCATCCAGTCCTGCTGCATTAATTTTTACATTGAGGTATGCTCCAGTCACAGCCGCTTTAGCACAAAGTACTCCAACACCGGCGTCGGTCACTGAATTAGGATTTCCCGTTTCAATCATAGCCCTGCATAAATTAAAAATATCGAAAGAGCTTTCGATGGTCATAAATGGCACTTCAATAGCATATTTAGTAGCCTCCTGAATAGCCTTTCTACGGGCAGCTTTTTCCTCATCGTTATTTTTAGGCAATCCAAACGCATTCATTATCAAGTTAAAAGAATTAGTATCTTCATCCACGAGGCGGATTAGGTCGTCTTTCATTTTCTGACCTTTTTCTGCCCAAACGGAAAATTCTTCCCAACGTTCGTCCCAACCGGGCTTATGAGATGAAAGGTTTGCCACCATTGTTCCTAAGGCAGCCCCTAGCACTCCCATATAGGCGGATATAGAACCTCCACCCGGGGCAGGACTTTCGGAAGCAGTCTCATCGGCAAAGCCAACACAAGTCATATCAACCAGTTTCGGGGTTTTATTTTCATTCTCAATCAGGTATTCAATCACTTTCTCCTGTGGGTCAAAAGGTTTCAGATCATCAAGTCCCATTGATTTAATGGCGATTTTCATTTTTTCTTTTTCACTGATTCCAAGGGAACGTTGTTGTTTCTTCAAATAAAAATCGGCGGCATCAATAAGAGTTTTCTTAGGTACTAATCCTACAATTTCGAGACCGGTAACACGAATTCCCCGATTGGCAGACTTTTCTGTCACCTCTTCAAAAGCAATATGTAACGGCGTCTTTTTAGTATCGGTAATATTCATTGAAACCTGAGCAATTCCATACTCTTCAATAAACCAACCAATTGCTTTAGTTCCCATAAGAGTTCCGGGGATATTGACGGTTTCCCCTTTTTCATCTTTAACGATTTTGCCGGTAACAGGATTTCCTTCGCGCATCGGACGCCCTTTTTCGCGAACATCGAACGCAATGGCATTGGCGCGGCGAGTAGAAGTAGTGTTGAGGTTAAAGTTGACCGCAAGAAGAAAGTCGCGGGCACCAATAGCAGTTGCACCGCTTTTAGCAACGCTTTCGGTAAATTGTGTCGGACCAAAATCGGGTTTCCAATCAGGAGAGGATATTCTTTCTTTCAGGGCTTCATATTCACCGTGGCGGCAATTGGCCAGATTACAGCGAATCGGATTAAATGCAGCATTTTCATAACAATAGACAGGGATTCCCAGTTCATCAGCTACCCTTTTAGCCAATTTGCGTGCATATTGGGCAGTTTCTTCCATGGAAATATTTGAAACCGGCACTAACGGACAAACATCAGTAGCTCCAAAACGGGGATGATCACCATGATGGTTCCTCATATCAATCAGTTCTTGTGCCTTGGCAATTGCCTTGACAGCAGCATTAAGAACATCATCGGGAGAACCGACAAAAGTAACCACCGTTCGGTTGGTAGTTGCCCCGGGATCAACATCGAGCAATTTTACCCCCTCAGAACTCTCAATCATATCGGTAATTTGCTTTATTACCTCCATATTGCGACCTTCACTAAAATTGGGAACACATTCGATAAGCTGTTTCATATACTATATATTTTATTTATTGATTATTAGAATTTTACAGCATCCGCTAAAAACAAATTTGCTGCCGCAAAAATAGAGAAACTTTTTTAAATTTTGATACTTAAAAAAATACCTTAATTTTGCACCTTTAGATTAAAAGAATGGATTATAAAGATATTACAGTAACAAATTACACTTGGCAGGCAATTATCAATCCCAACGCTTTGTCAAAGGGGAGCGCCAAACATTGGAAAATAATTTCCGAGCAGTTAGCCAAAGAGAATATTCGTTTCGAAGAACATAATGCCGGAACAGTCAATGCCGGAAAAGAGATCACTGAAAGGCTTTGTCGGGACGGTCATCGTCATTTTATCATTTTGGGTGGAGATGGTACTGCAAATGAAGTAATTAACGGTATTTTTTGCGCCGGAATCGACACCCGTGAAGTTTTTGTGGTTCCTTTTCCGCTCGGCACGGGAAACGACTGGCTTCATACGCATCAATATCCGACTAACTATGCTGCCGTTATCCAAGAGACTGTAAAAGGGAAAACTCTAATACTGAAGTCATACACCTATCTCTATCAATTAGCGAAAGTTCTTTTGACCTATAAGGCACAAAAAGTGATTATCAAAGCTCCGAATATCCATGTTGAAGAAAAAATATTCACTATAGCTGTAGGTATTTGCCAATACAATGGCAACGGAATGAAACAAGTGCCTATGGCCAATCCTTTTGATGGCATATTAGATGTGGTCATTATTAAAAAATTATCCCCCTTGAAAGTAGTTATGAATGTAAAAAATCTATTTAGTGGTCAGCATATCCATTTGAAAGAAGTAAGTGTTTATCAGACAAAAGAGCTGGAAATTGAGTCAACTCCCTATTGTCCGGGTGAAGTGGAAGGAGAAATG
>JAGVVH010000215.1 GCA_019135895.1 Bacteroidota bacterium
GTAATTTTTGATAAATCTTATAAGAAAGAAAACTTTTTCCAAACATCATGGGCTAATAATACTTGAAAACAAGAAAAATACAATTTTAGTTCTGTTGGGTTTTGAGACAGCCTCCACTAAAAAAAATTTCATAACTAATAAATTCTTTTCCGACAATCATTCTTTCAAAACAGCATTTCATTAACCATAAAAAGGACGCAGTTGAGTCGGGGCGTTTTCCCAAAGAAATAAGAATCAAATAAAATCGTTTTATTTGATTCTTTCAGATAGATAGTTTTTTGATATTTTTGCAGAAAATTTAACGGGTATGAAAAAATATTTTATTTTATTAGTTTTATTTCCAATGATGATAATTTCCTGTAAACAAAACAAAACGGAACAACCCAAAGAGGAGGTGATGTCAAAAGAAAACCGTACGGTTCCTGATTTTTCAAAAGGGGTGATGACTGAAGAAATTCTTTGGTATCTCGGGCGTATATCCGACCCGCAAGTTTCTCCCGACGGCAAGACGCTACTTTTTGCCGTAAAATATTACGACTACAAGCTTAACAAAGGGAATCAGGAGCTTTACACCATGCCGGTAAAAGGCGGCAACCCGAAAAACATTACAGTTTCTCCCAACGATGAACTTCAGGCTATTTGGCGCCCTGACGGAAAGAAAATAGCATACCTGTACAATGGTGAAAATGGCATGCAGGTTTGGGAGTGTAATCCCGACGGAACCGAAAGCAAACAAATTACCAATGTAAAAGGTGACATTAACGGTTTTTCTTATGCTCCCGACCTGAAGCATCTGATCTACTCCATGAATGTTCAGGTTGACCCCAAAATTACGGATCGCTATCCCGATCTTCCCGAGGCAAATGCTTTCATTTATGACGACCTGATGTACCGCCATTGGAGTGAATGGAAAGACGGAACTTACAACCATCTCTTTATTGCTGCATATCCTTCTGTGGAAAATCCAATAGAACTGCTAAAAGGCGAAAAATTCAGCTCACCGCTGCCTCCTTTTGGAGGGATGGAACAGGTTTCATGGTCACCCGATGGCAAGAAAATTGCTTACTGCTCTAAAAAATTGTCGGGAAAAGCCTTTGCCGAAAGCACCAATTCAGACATTTATATTTATGATTTAGCTACGAAGCAAACTACTAACCTTACAGAAGAAAATAAAGGCTATGATTTGGATCCCGTTTTTTCTCCCGATGGTTCAAAAATTGTTTGGTGGAGTATGAAGACTGATGGTTTCGAATCTGAAAAACACCGACTTTTTATTCACGACTTTAAAACCGGTGAAACGAAAGATTACAGTAGCGAATTTGATCAGGATGCCACCAATTTTGTATGGAGTCCCAAGGGTAACAAAATCTATTTTTTAAGCTGCAAAGAGGCAACCTATCAGATATATTCTTTAAGTTTAGAAACCAAACAGATTTCACAACTTACAGAAGGGGATCAGGATTACAACACCTTGGCATTGGCCGGGAATGAATTAATAGTTTCCAAAACCACCCATGCCCTGCCAACAGAATTATTCTCCGTTAATTTAGTTACCAAATATGAAAAACAGCTTACGTATGTTAATAAAGATGTTTTATCTAAAATAAAACTCGGAAAATCTGTAAAGCGGTGGGTAAAAACAACGGATGGGAAGCAGATGCTTGTTTGGGTGATATTACCCCCGAATTTCGATTCCACCAAGACTTATCCTGCATTGCTATATTGTCAGGGCGGGCCGCAACAAGCTGTGAGTCAGTTTTTCTCTTATCGGTGGAATTTTCAAATGATGACGGCACACGATTATATTGTCATTGCGCCCAACAGAAGAGGGTTGCCGGGTTTTGGCAGCGAATGGAACGACCAGATAAGTTTAGACTACGGTGGTCAGAACATGAAAGATTATTTGTCGGCTGTTGATGAAATTGCAAAAGAACCTTATGTTGATGAAAATCGCTTGGGTGCAGTGGGCGCAAGTTATGGCGGATTTTCAATATACTGGCTTGCAGGGCATCATGAAAAGCGCTTTAAAGCATTTATTGCCCATTGTGGAATGTTTAATCTTGAAAGCTGGTATGGAACCACCGAAGAGTTATTCTTTGCCAACCACGATCTCGGGGGAGCATACTGGAATAAGCCGGTTCCGAAAAGTTATGAATTTTCACCACACAAATTTGTCGGCAATTGGGATACTCCACTTTTGGTAATTCATGGGGGTAACGACTTCAGAATTCCTTACACCGAAGGGATGCAAGCATTCAATGCTGCCCAATTGAAAGGGATTCCCAGTCGTTTTCTTTTCTTCCCCGAAGAGACTCATTTTGTCACCAAACCACAAAATGCCATTTTATGGCAAAGAGAATTTTTCAGATGGTTAGATCAGTGGTTAAAATAAAAATGGGAAAAAGCTGTTGAATATTTACAAAAACAATGATGAATGATATGAAAAAAACTATTTTAACCCTGCTAATCTCAATGGCGTTGTTGGTTAATTTTGCCCAAGATGCGCAGTGCCCCCGCGGAGAAATCAATTGTACCGGAAAATGTGGTCGGTTTATCAATGAAAACGGAGATGAATATTGTGACTTAGGAAAGAAAATTTCTGAAACAGAAGATGCCATTTCCGTAAAAGGGCCTGAAAACGGGGTATATGTAAAGAAAGAAAGAGAGATAAAAACCGATACTATTCGCCATCAAAGATCCGAACGTATTGCTGCCCATTCACCTGCCAAAGAAAATTTACCTGCGGAAGAGACAGCGGTTCAGGATAACTCTTCCCAATCTACCCAAGAGACTTCTGTTCAAGAAAAAACAAACATCAAAGTAGAAAAACCTTCTAGTCACAAATCTCCTTATCTGTTGGTTCCCATTCTCATGATTCTGATAGTATTATATATTTTAACATTATTTCTTGTCAACAAAGAAAAAATCAAATTGGCAACTCATCGCAAAATATGGAATATTGCGCTTACTGTCACCTTTTTTGTTTCCGGGATTTTGGGATTGATTATGGCATTCATGATCAATTATGGACATATTCCTGATTTTTACAGGGCTCTGTTGAAGATACATGTTGATTTCGGGATAGCCATGGCTATTATTGCCGTTTTTCATCTTTTGTGGCATCTTAATTATTACAAAACCATCTTGAAAATCAAATGCAATAAATAAGCTCAAAATTCTTGGAACTTTCTGACAATGAAATCTAAAATTAAAACTTTTCTAAACAAATACAGGGATATTCTCGGGTGGAGGCTATTGGATAGTTATATTTTGAAAAAATTTCTCGGTTCTTTTGTCTATTCCATTGCGCTGTTAATGACCATTATCATTGTTTTTGACGTGTCCGAAAACATACAGAGCTTTATGGACAAGAATGTTCCCTTTAGTGAAATAGTCTTCAAATATTATTTAAATTTTATTCCCTACTTCATCAATCTATTCATTCCGCTTTTTACTTTTATCAGTGTAATATGGTTTACCTCCTCTTTATCGCAGCAAAATGAAATCATTGCCATTTTGGGTAGTGGAATCAATTTTTACCGTTTTATGGTTCCTTACATTGCAGGAGCCTTAATTATTGCTTCTCTTTCACTGGTTTTTGCTAATCTCATTATTCCACATACTAATGAAAAATTCAATAATTTTAAACAGGAATATTTTATTGTCAGACACCCTTCACGTTCAAACATACATGTTAAAACATCTCCAAATACCTATGTTTATGTTGATCGTTGGAACAGAAAAGCGATGGAAGGGCATCAATTTACTTACGAGTGCTTTTCCGATGAAATGATATCTTATAAAATCAAAGCCAGAAGTATTAAATATAATCCGGAAAATCAAACGTGGAGACTTGAAAATTATTCGAAAAGAACTATTCGGGACAGTATAGAAACAGTTGAGGTCGGAAAAACCATGGATACTGTTTTTAACATTGAACCCAATGATTTCAACAAAGATGTCAAGGTTATAGAGACCATGACCTATAAAAACTTGCAGGATTACATAAAAGAAGAAAAAGCAAAAGGTTCAAGCTATGTCAATTATTATCTGATCGAGAAGAATAAGCGAATTGCCAACCCCATGGGGACCATCATTATGACCTTGCTTGGTTTAAGTGTCGCCTCCCGTAAGACCCGACGTGGAATCGGGGTACATCTCTTTTTTGGAATAGCCTTGGCTTTTATTTTCATTTTTTTGCAGCAGATATCAGACGTCTTTGCTGTATCAGGAAGCATCTTTCCGGCATTAGGTGCTTGGATTCCGGATATCATATTTTTAATAATTTGTATTTTCATGATTAAATTCACACAAAAATAAGATTTCTGGAAGATGTTGTTCGGGTTTAGCGTCTAAAAAAATTGTAAAAACAAAATTTATAACTGGGAACTTTGCCTGATTTTTCAAAATAGAACCGATTGTTTTAAGATCATAATTTTTCACTATTTTTGCCAACCTAAAATTATAATTATGTTTAGCCTGTATATTAAGGAGATAAAATCCTATTTAAGTTCAGTCATCGGCTATATTTTCATAGCCGTTTTCCTTATTGTTTCGGCCTTGTTTTTATGGGTTTTTCCCAACATCAACAATATCTTATATGCGGGTCTGGCAGATTTGCAAGGACTTTTCAATTTGTCGAGATTTCTTTTTGTTTTATTAGTTCCTGCCATCACCATGCGTTCTTTTGCAGAGGAGAAAAGATTGGGGACCATGGAATTGCTTCTCACCAAGCCTATTTCTGACAATCAGCTCATTGCTGCCAAATTTCTCTCTTGTCTTACTTTGCTTATTATTGCCTTATTGCCCACCTTGGTTTACATAATCTCTGTTTATAATCTTGGTAATCCTCCCGGAAATATAGACATGGGTAGTACGTGGGGATCTTATCTTGGGTTGGTTTTGCTCGGCTCAAGTTTCATTGCCATTGGGCTCTTTGTATCCAGCATTACCAACAATCAGATTATTGCTTTTATATTGGCAGCCCCGATCTGTTTTATTCTCAATTTCGGTTTCGAATTTATTTACTCTTTTGATGCTTTGGGTAATTTTGGCTATTTTGTTAAAACAATCGGGATTGACCACCACTATACCTCCATTAGCAAAGGGGTTATTGATTCAAGGGATATCATTTACTTCCTGAGTTTTATTTTTATTTTTATGTTCGGAACGAGAGTATCATTGATAAGCAGAAAATGGTAATGAGTCTGATTTATTGAGTTGTTATAATTGAATTTATTATGAAAGATAACATGAATAATAGTAACCGTTATAAAAGGACTGCCTTAATAGGGTTGACTTCCGGATTACTTATCTTGGTAGCCGTAAATATTATCAGTTCTTTTTTCTTTTTCAGAATTGACTTGACAAAAGATAAACGACACTCTCTTTCTCCTGCTACCATTGAACTTTTAGATAAACTTGAAGACAAAGTTTATATTCGTGTTTATCTGAAAGGCGAAGGACACCCTGCTGATTACCAACTTTTTGCTGAAAAGACAAAAGATATTTTGCAAGAGTTTAGAAGTTATTCCAACAACATCTATTTTGAATTTATTGACCCGGTAGCAGGCAAATCCAAGGAAGAAACCAATGCAATTTTCGGGGAATTTTATAAAAAAGGCTTAAAACCAATTCCTATCAGCAAGGAAAGCTCCAGTGGTTATTCAACACAGTTTGTTGTTCCCGGGGCGATGATATCCTATAGCAACCATGAATATCCTGTCACTCTGGTAGTGTCCGACCCTGGCGGAAACGACAACTGGCTTGAATACTCTATTCAGGAATTGGAATATAATATTGTGGCAGGCATCCGCAAACTGATAAAACCACACAAGGCAACTATTGCATTTTTGGACGGACAAGGAGAACTTGATTTTATGAACACTTCCTGGGTGGCATACCAACTTCAACGATTTTATAATGTTGAGAGAATATCCATTGATGGAAAAATAAATAGCTTACGAAAAATTGCAATAGATGATTCTGTAAAACAGACAATTAAAATATTGGGGAATAAATATGATGTGTTGATTGTTGCTCAGCCAACAGAACCATTCAGGGAAGTTGACAAATTTATTATTGATCAGCATATTATGCGTGGGGGAAAAGTTCTCTGGCTTGTTGACGCTACCAATGCCGCCATGGATAGTCTTCAGAGCGCTCCGGAATTTTTTGCTTTATCCCGCTCCTTAAGATTAAACGACCTCTTTTTTAAATATGGAGTAAGACTAAATGCCAACCTGATTCAGGATCTCAGTTGTCAAAGTATCCCATTAGAAGTGGGCAAAATAGGAGACCAGCCACAATATAAATTCATGGCCTTTCCATACGCTCTTAACGTCGTCAACTTCTCAGATCATCCTATTGTTCGGAATATCAAAAACATCAAATCTGACTTTGCAGGATCCATTGATTTTGTGGGAAATGACAACTTAAAGAAAACCATTCTCTTCACTTCTTCTGAACGGACTAAACTTATCCCTACGCCCTCTATAGTGACGCTGAACGTTGGCAGAACCCAACCCAACATGGAAGAATTTGCTTTTAAATATCTGCCCATTGCGGTGCTTGTTGAAGGAAAATTTAACTCTGCTTACGATGGATTGCTTCCTCTTGAATTTGATACCATCAAAGAGTTTGGCTTTATTGCGGAAAGTCCTTCTACCCGCCAAATTTTTGTATCGGACGGAGATATCATCAGGAATTTTATTGATCGCAAAAGCAACCAACCCTATCCTGCCGGATATGACATCTATTCAGGAAATCTCTATGATAATAGTGAATTTATCATGAATTGTGTTAACTACCTATGTGCAGATGATGACTTACTTGCAATTAGAGCAAAAAACTTTAAAATTGGCTCTTTGAATCCTGCTAAAATAAAAGAAAAAAGTACTTTTTATGCAGTTGTAAACATTGTTGTTCCGTTAGCTCTCATCACCATAATGGGGATCATCATGATTATCATCAGAAAAATAAAATATAATCGGAAAGCAAAACAATAAGACTTTATTTTTTTAGAAAAAATTCTTTTACTTCAGGAACTATAGGTTCTATATATTTGTAAAAAAAAGATTTTTCTTTTACATCTCGTTTTACTATCCACTCATTTTTATCCACAAGATTGATAAAATAGATAAGGACGCCAAAAAAAACAAGAACTTTGCAAGCGCCGAAAATCAGACCGAAAATGTTATTTACAAAACCGGGAATTACCAATTTTATCACTTTTTCTATCACAATTCCTGCAAAGTGAACGATTACCAAAACAGCAACAAAAGTAAGCACAAATGCAATAACTTTTATGGTTGCGCTATTTCCGAACCATGAGGCAACCACATCAGAAAACTTAATAGTACCCCATACTCCTAAAAGGAGGGCGGCAATAGAAGCGAGTTCCTTAACAAGACCATTTTTAAAACCCTTGAAGCCAAACCAGATTAAGGGTATTAAAACAAGAATGTCTAACCAGTTCATAGGGATTAAAATGAAATAAAAATATTAAGTATGTCTGATTTTCTGTGTCAGGGGTTGAGCATAGATAAAATCATTAAGAAGAATATTATCAGTAGTCAATACCTCCTCTTTTGACCCGCACCAGGCTAAATCTCCTTTATAAATAAAAGCAATTTTTTCCCCGATAGTAATAACGGAATTAAGGTCATGAGTATTTACAACAGTGGTAATTCCAAAATCGTGGGTGATTTCCACAATCAGTTCATCAATAAGCATGGCGGTTTTGGGGTCAAGGCCTGAATTGGGTTCATCGCAGAATAAGTATTGTGGATTGCAGGCAATAGCTCTGGCAATTGCAGCTCTTTTTTTCATTCCCCCGCTCAGTTCAGCCGGAAAAAGCTTATTGGAATTGATCAGATCAACACGTTCCAGACAGAAATTAACCCGATCAAGCTTTTCTCCCTTACTCATATCTTTCAGTATATTCAAAGGAAACATTACATTTTCCTGAATATTCATAGAGTCAAAAAGAGCAGCCCCTTGAAAAACCATTCCCATTTCTGTTCGGATACTCTT
The DNA here is from genome assembly GCA_019135895.1 of Bacteroidota bacterium. GTDB lineage: Bacteria > Bacteroidota > Bacteroidia > Bacteroidales > WCHB1-69 > JAGVVH01. The sequence continues at coordinate 8,035 of JAGVVH010000215.1, forward strand.
TTTTTCATCATCTGAAATATCATAAAAATCCCGGCCGTCATATAAAACATTACCCTCGTCAGGAGTTAGTAAACCTACCAGACATTTCATCAAAACGGTTTTTCCGGAACCCGAGCGCCCGATGACCAGATTTACTTTTCCTTTTTCAAAAGAAGTATTGATATTATTCAAGACCCGTGTATTTCCGAAATATTTAGAAACGTTTTTTACTTCAATCATGGCCTTCAGTTTATAACATAATCTGGGTTATTACTAGGTTTAAGATCAATAAAACAAAGCTGGCAACTACGATTCCCTGGGTATTGGCTTTTCCCAGCTCCAGCGCTCCCCCTTCAATCCGATATCCATAAAACGAACAAACCGAAGACATAACAAAAGCAAAAACAGTAGTTTTTGTCAGGGCATAATAGATATCATACATTCTGAAAAAAGAAGTAATACCGTCAATAAAATCGAACATGGTTACCACATTGGTTAAAAGCACTGTGAGATAACCCCCAAAGAGAGCAAAGAAAATGCTAAAAATGATAAGAAGGGGATTCACAATGAGAGAAGCAATAATCTTGGGCAGCACTAAAAATGAAGCGGGATTAATTCCCATAACCTCTAAAGCGTCAATCTGTTCAGTGACACGCATACTTCCAATTTCCGAAGTAATCCGGGAGCCAAGGTTCCCAACCAGCAAAAGGCTGATGATGGTAGGACAGAGTTCCATAACAACGGAAGTTCTGACAGTAAAACCAACAGTCCATGCAGGCACCCACGAACTTTCAATCTGCAGAGCCGTTTGAATAGTGATAACGCTTCCCAATGTTATGGAAATAATGGAGACAATAAGCAATGAACCTACCCCCATGGCATCCATTTCAAAAACAAGCTTCTTAAAAAAGATTTTCCATTTTTCAGGCTTGCGAAACACTTTGCCCAAAAAAATAAAATATTCACCAACAATCTCTAATACCCGGATAAGCATTTTCTAGATTTTGAACGCAAAAATACAAAAAAAAACAAGCCGGAATTTTATTAATTTATAGTTTCTTCTCTACTAGAAACTTTATTATATTGTCCCCAAATTACTGCCATGAACTTTTCAAACTACCCCATACTAAAAATCCTCTTATCCTTTATTTTGGGCATAATTTCGGGCGGGTCTGTCATTTTTCCATTCTTTTCTGTCCCCTTACTGATAGTTTGTCCGTTGGTATTTGTGTTAATTTCCATCATAATTTTTTCTATTGGAGAATATAAATGGCAGTGGTTGGCAGGACTCACCCTCAATATTGCATTCTTTTCTGCGGGTTTTATGATGACTTTTCTCCGACTCAATCCGGAATACAGTTTAGAAAAAAAAGAATTGCTCCGCACCAATCATTATTGGTTGGTTAAGATTATTGATATTCCTGTAGAAAAAACAAATAGTATCAGGGCAATTTCTTTTATTGAACGAACTGTAAATAATGAAAACGTTAAAGAAAAGGTGTTGCTTTATTTTAAAAATGATACTGCTGCCAGCCACATTCAATACGGCGATTTGTTACTTGTGAACACTAAACTTGCAGCCATCAAGCAGCCTAGAAATCCTGATGCTTTTGATTATAGGAAATTTATGAGTCGAAAAGGAGTCTTTTATTCGGGGTTCGTCCCCAAGGATGGTTTTGTTTTCCTGAGACATTCTTCTCCCAACTTTATTAAAAAATATTCTTCCCGCTTGCAGCAAACTTTGGCTGCACAATTTGCGCGGGCAGGTATGGTGGGAGATGAATACAGTATCATCACAGCCATTCTGCTTGGGAATGATGACACAATGGATCCGGAATTAAAGGAAAGTTATGCTTCCACTGGTGTGAGTCATATTTTAAGTGTTTCGGGAATGCATGTGGGAATTATCTATATGATTCTAAATTTTCTTCTAAAACCATTGGAAATGAATAAAAGAAGCAAAACCCTGAAAGCGCTTATTTTGCTTTTATTTATATGGTTTTATGCTAATATTACCGGATTGTCTCCCTCTGTTAATCGTGCCGCAGCGATGTTTACTTTTGTCACTTTCGGGAACCTGATGCTTCGAAATACCAATATTTTTCACAGTCTTTTTGCTTCAATGTTTGTCTTATTGGCCATTAACCCCCTCTTAATCTTCGATATCGGTTTTCAACTCAGTTATTTGGCTTTGTTTGGAATTGTCATTTTTCAGAAACCGATTTTGGCATTATGGGATCCCAAATTTAAAATAGCTCGCTATTTTTGGGAACTGATATCAGTCTCTTTCGCTGCCCAACTAGGAACTTTTCCTATTTCTGTTTACTATTTCGGACAGTTCCCAAACTACTTCTTATTGGCCAACATGGCCGTAATGCTACTTTCCTTTGTAATTGTAATTTCGGGGGTTGTCCTACTTTTTGTCTCTTTTTCCTCACTGCTTGTCTCATGGGTCGGGATTCTCCTTATCTATGAAATTAAGGGAATGAACTACATCATCCAAACTATAGAGAAGTTGCCATTTTCTGTTACTTCCATGATTGACTATAACATTCCCCAGGTTCTGGTTCTCTATGTGACCATATTTTCTCTGTATCTATTATTTATGAAAAAAAGGAAAAAATTTTTCTTTTTGTCTCTCTCCTTTTTTTCTCTGTTTGCTCTTATTTATGTTCATGATAAAGTTATTTGTTCTAAAAAGGAAGAGATAATGGTGTACTCTCTTAACAGGGCAACTGCCATAAACTTTAATCATTACGGAGAAAGCATTTTGTTGTCGGACACGATCACTTCAAAAAACACTTCGCAATATCAGTTTGCTATTGAAAATCATGAACGGAAAAGCCATATTAATAGTCAATGTCTGTCTTTTTCTCAAAATGGTGATTTTCCGGAACAACAATTTTATAAAGCCGATAACTTTATTTGTTTCGGAAAGCACTCCTTTTACCTCTTGTCACGAAATCAGAAACTATTCCCTGTGGGCAAAAAAATAAGGGTTGAATATCTTTACTTACATGGCAATCCAACAATAGCTCCAGAAAAAGTGATGAAGAGTATTCACTTTGAGAAAGTTATTATTGACGAAAGCAATTCACAATATTATGAAAACAAGTGGATTGAAGCGTGTCAACACCATTCTATTCCTTTTCACTCGACGAGGCAGTCGGGATTTCTGCAAATAAACGCTCTGTCAAAATGATGTGATATTGAACCTTTTTCTTTATTTTTGTAATCACAATTAATAATCATGATACAGGTCAATCTTCTGGAAACCCCGATAGAATACCTGAAAGGTGTCGGCCCCAAGAAAGCAGAACTCTTTAAAAAAGAGTTTAATATTTATACTTTCCAGGACCTGCTTTTTTATTTTCCCTACCGTCATGTGGATAAGTCCAAGATATACAAAATCGCTGAAATTCATTCAGAAGGAGCTTATGTTCAATTTCAGGGAAAAATAGTTTCTTACGAAATTGTGGGGCAGCAGCGTGCCAGACGCCTAGTTGCGCGTTTTGCCGATGAAACAGGCGTGATAGAACTAGTTTGGTTTAATAGTCTTAAATGGGTAGAAGAGCTGCTCAAAGGGAAAACCAATTTTATTGTCTTCGGGAAGCCAACCCAATTTAACGGTCGCTGGAATATTACCCATCCCGAAATGATTGACCCCCATGAACACACCGATTCCCAACTTCCTCTTAAATTCCAACCCCTCTACAACAGTTCCGATAAAGCGAAAAGAGGAGGACTTGAGACCAAGGCAATTTCTAAATTGGTTTATACTCTTTTACTTCAAATTAAAGATGTTATCCACGAAACTCTTTCGACAGAAATAATCGAAAAACACCACCTTCTTTCTTTAAAAGATGCTCTTGTTAATATTCATTTTCCGGCCGACAATGAAATGTTATCAAAAGCCACCGTTCGTCTTAAATTTGATGAACTGTTTTTTACACAATTAAAACTTCTTACTCTTAAACTGGTTACTTCTCAGAGAGTGAAAGGACATCTCTTTACAAAAGTTGGCGACTATTTCAATACCTATTATTACAACCACCTTCCTTTTGAGTTGACAAATGCCCAAAAAAAAGTTATCAAGGAAATTCGTACAGATATGGGCAGTGGTCGGCAAATGAATAGATTGTTACAAGGCGATGTGGGTAGTGGCAAAACCATCACAGCCTTGCTGGTGATGCTCATTGCCAAAGATAATGGATACCAGTCGTGCATTATGGCCCCGACAGAAATTTTGGCAATTCAGCACTTTGAAAGCATTTCTAAGCAATTGGCCAATATGAATATGAAAGTGGCTTTTCTCTCGGGATCAACAAAACCTGCTAAGCGTAAGGAAATCTTTGAAGAGCTGCAAAACGGTCATATCGATATTCTTATAGGGACACACGCATTAATTGAGGATGAGGTTATTTTTAAAAACATAGGGCTGGTGGTGATAGACGAACAGCACCGATTTGGAGTCGAACAGCGTGCTAAATTGTGGAAAAAAAACGAGATTCCACCCCACATATTGGTAATGACCGCTACTCCAATACCCCGAACCCTGGCAATGACAGTTTACGGAGATCTTGACCTTTCTGTTATAGATGAACTTCCTCAAGGAAGAAAACCAATTATTACCAAACTTCTTTTTGAAAAAAACAGATTGCAATTGTTTGGTTTTATGCAGCAGCAAATTGATCTCGGACGACAAATTTTTGTTGTTTATCCACTTATTCAGGAATCGGAAAAGTCGGACTTGTTTGACTTAATGGCGGGTTATGATATTATGGCGGAACGATTTCCACTTCCAAAGTATGCCATTAGCATAGTGCACGGAAAGATGAAGACCGAAGATAAGGATTTTGAAATGCAGCGTTTTATTAAAAAGCAAACGCAAATTCTGCTTTCCACTACAGTTATTGAAGTGGGAATCGATGTGCCGAATGCCACGGTGATGGTAGTGGAAAATGCAGAGCGATTCGGTTTGTCTCAGTTGCATCAGCTTCGCGGACGTGTTGGAAGGGGAGGCGACCAATCCTATTGTATTCTAATGGCAGGCAACAAACTGACTTCTGAAAGCAAACAGCGTCTTAACGCAATGGTATCCACCAATGATGGTTTTGTTATTGCAAATATCGACCTCCACCTTCGGGGACCGGGAGATATTCAGGGAACGCAGCAAAGCGGGATGCTTGACTTCAAAATTGCAGATTTGGTAAAGGATGAAAAACTAATTGCCTATACCCGCAATTTGGCCAAAGCAATACTTGAAGAAGATCCCAAACTTGAACTCCCCAAAAATCAACGCATTTCAAGTCAACTCAAGGAGTTGCTTAAGAAAAATGTTAATTGGGGAATGATAAGCTAATCTTTAATATTTTAAAATATGATTTTTTATTTTACCGGAACAGGAAATTCTCTCTATGCTGCTCAAAATGTGGCAGCAAAACAAGGGGACAAGTTAATCTCTATTGCTGAATGCCTGAAAAACAACACAGTTGATTTTACCCTTCGGGATGATGAAAAAATAGGCTTTGTTTTTCCGATTTATTTTTGGGGATTGCCAACAATAGTGGTTGATTTTATCAGCAGACTTAATTTTAAAAATTATACAGGGCAATATCTTTACACAATTCTTGTGTGTGGTGGCAATATTGGTGATTCTGATAATAGTATCAAACGAAAATTAAAGAAAAAGAATTACCACTTAAATACTGTTTTTACATTGGTAATGCCGGATAATTACATTTTAGCCTTTAATCTCTTGACACCGGAAAATCAAATTAAAGCGATTCTTGAAAAAATTGATGAGAAATTAATACAGATAAATGAAATTATTAGTCATCAGGAGAAAAACACCACCAAAATTGACAAAAAGTTACTTGCCAAGCTCCAAACCCTTACTTCTTATCCGATCTATAAATATGGTAGAAATACCAAACCCTTTTTTGCAACAGATGATTGCACCGGCTGTGGTTTATGCGAACAAATCTGTCCGTGTCAAACTATTCACCTTATAAATGGAAAGCCGTCATGGAGCAAAAAGTGTACACAATGTTTGGGGTGTCTTCACCGCTGCCCGGTTCATGCTATTCAATACGGAAAAAAAACAATTCCTATCGGAAGGTATGTAAATCCTCTATGCAAATGGGAATAATATAGTTGATTTTATTTAACTCTAAGAATAGTATCTTTGATTTCAATCAAATATTGATCCGCGGCAATTTTGTCGATAATATTTTTTATGATAAGATCCAGATGACTGTTTTCGGAATAGTTGGCGGGGGCAATATAATCGGCACGTTTACTACGAATGATATCTAAAGAGACATTGTTATGATTGGCATGATTGTGGTTGTTTAAATTGAGGCTTGGGTTATAGACTGCCACGGCATAGCCACCCTGTAACTTCACCATTTTCATTGCCGGAACATCTGTTTCTCCATCCCCAATGTAAATCATATTTGTAAATGGAACCGGTTTATCTTCTTCAGGAACAATTTTATTTATTAACCTATTATCATAAGCATTATTAATTCCCTTGTTGATACGGAAAAGGAACTGTGTTTTGTTGGTATAGTTTACAGCTAAAGCAGGCCAACAAGCTTCTCCGTTAGCATCATACTGAAATCCGGAAGCAAAAATATTCTTGAACTCATGGGCAATGGAAGTTCCTCTGATCATTTCCCGGATTCCGGAAGAGATAATGTGGTGTTCTACAAGCAGGTTTTTCTCTGCAGCATAACGGTTAATGCGCTTGAAGAAATTTTCCACTCCCGGGAAAAAAGTGAGTCGGCGACCATAATTCATAAAAGTCTCTTCTCTGATAGGAATGTTTTTTTCTTTGGCCTTGGCAAGCATGAGGTATAAATATGCCAATACCTCATCCATGTCATGTTGCTCTGCAATATCGTTGGCCTCCATCCAAAATTCCCGTTTATCCATGTTAATATCGGGAATAAAATTGTATTCTTGCATATTTCCAGGAGCCAATGTCCCGTCAAAATCATAGGCAATTGCCACTGTTCGTTTACAGTTTGCCATGGTATTAATATTTTAGTGTTACAAAGATAAAAAATAATTATTATATTTTAATTATTTCATTTTCATTTTTCTTTTAATTAATGAATTATCTTTTTTAATGGTTCCCATTTTTATTTAGAACTAATAGGTTATATCCTTACATAAATAAACATTATTTATGTATGAAAGCAATTCAATAAAATTGAGATTTCTTTACTCCTCTGAATAAAAAAGAGCAACTTTTCGGAGTTGCTCTTTTCATATCTGAACTAAATCATTTTTAAGTAATTGGTTTCCTCTTGGGATAAAAAACGCCATTTTCCACGAGGCAGATTTTTCTTGGTCAATCCGGCAAAGACAACGCGATCAAGTTTAATAACGTCATAACCGAGACTTTCAAAGATACGGCGAACAATACGGTTTTTTCCGGAGTGAATTGTAATTCCCAGCTCATTTTTTGAATCATTTACATAGGCCAGCTCATCCGGTTTGATAATACCGTCATCAAGTTCAATACCATTAAGAAGAGTTTCGAAATCACTCCCCGTCATGTTTTTGTTTAACTCAACATGATAGGTTTTAAGAACCAGATGTTTGGGATGTGTCAATTTTTTAGTCATTTCACCATCATTGGTAAAAAGCAACAATCCTGTTGTGTTTTTATCCAATCTTCCCACAGGATAAATTCTCTCTTTGCAAGCTCCTCTTACCAGTTCCATAACATCTTTCCGGTCAAACTCATCATCGGTAGTTGTAATATAGTCTTTGGGTTTATTCAACAAGAGATAAACAGGTTTTTCACGTTGCAAAACCTTATCCCCAAAACGAATTTCATCAGTAGGCATTACTTTGGTTCCCAACTCCGAAACCACTTTTCCATTGACTGTAATTGCACCGCTGATAATTAGATTGTCGGCATCACGACGGGAACAAATGCCGGCATTGGAAATGTATTTATTTAAACGAATAGGACCATACTGTTCTTCATATTCCAATGACAAAATTTTTTGTTTTTTGGGAGCCTGACGACCTTCACGAATACGCTTTTCTACAATTTCAGTGAGAATGGGAGATTCAGCAGTTATGTTACGACGTTTACGTTGAGGTTTTTCCTCAAAATCTTTACGCCGTGGTCTGTCATCAGCATCTCTACGAGGAGGTCTGTCGCCGTATTCTCTGCGTGGTGGTCTATCACCGGAATCTCTACGCGGCGGTCTATCACTGTATTCTCTACGCGGTGGTCTGTCACCGGAATCTCTGCGTGGTGGTCTATCACCGGAATCTCTACGCGGCGGTCTATCACTGTATTCTCTACGCGGTGGTCTGTCGCCGGAATCTCTGCGTGGCGGTCTATCACTGTATTCTCTACGCGGTGGTCTGTCCCCGGAATCTCTACGCGGCGGTCTATCACCGGAATCTCTGCGTGGTGGTCTATCACCGGAATCTCTACGCGGCGGTCTATCACCGGAATCTCTGCGTGGTGGTCTGTCACCATATTCTCTACGTGGCGGTCTGTCACCGGAATCTCTGCGCGGTGGTCTTTCGTCGTATTCTTTTCGTTGATAAGGTTTATTATCAGTTCTTTTTCGTTTAGATGTCTCATTATCAGAAGTTCTGCGGCTTCTTGAAGATTTTGCAGGACTATCTTTTCTTGATTTACTAAAACTACGTTTTTTCGGGGAATCTTCCATGAATAATAACTATTAAAAATCTGCATTTTAATAATGCAAAATTCGGGCGGCAAAGATACAATTAATTTTAATCAATTTTATTTTACCTCAACAATAATTGAACTTTTTTCTTCACGTAATCTTTTGGTATATAAACATTTTGTTTTTATTTGGGCGTTCCGGCTCGCTGCGCTTCGCCGTCGCGCTTCGTCGACTGGGCTTTGGACAATTGTAACTGTTTCTAGAGACGCTATTAATCGCGTCTCTACGGAATTTGACACAAAATTATTATTAAGGAATATATATTCAAAATTTTGATTATTTTTGCCTCCAACTGAGAAACAGATTTATCTTTTTCAAAGTTATAAAAAATAGAGTACTAATCCAAAAGTAACAATCTGATGGAAAAGCGTTTAGGCATGATTGCCATTGTCATCACCGACAAACACATAGTTTTTGAAGTCAACGAATTAATTTCGGATTTTTCCGAATTTGTCATTGCTCGTCAGGGTATTCCGATGCCCCAAAAATCACTTTCTTTTATTTCCCTGATTGTGGAAGCTCCCATGAATTCTATTAACACCCTTACCGGAAAGTTGGGGCGTTTACAAGGAGTGGAAGTAAAGACAATCATAACAAAACAGGAATTGGTGAGTGAAAAAACTAATTTTCAATAAGAAAAATAACAATTTAAAAAATATCACAATGAACACAGAAGAGAGAAACAAAAATTTTATCGACAGAGAAAAATTGTACTCCATGATTGAGGGGCAAGCACCAACAAAGAATGAGCTGCAAGCTATTTTGAATAAAGCCAAGGAATTAAAAGGGTTGTCTATGGAAGAAGTGGCTGCTTTATTAAGAGTAGAAGACCATCAGGACATCAGATCTATTATGGATGTTGCCCATTATGTCAAAGAAAGCATTTACGGAAAGCGTTTAGTGCTCTTTGCACCGGTATATACCGGCAATGTTTGTGTTAATAATTGCGTCTATTGTGCCTTCCGAAAGGATAATAAAAAAATTGTCCGCAAAGTGCTAAATATGGATGAAATTGAAGAAGAAACCAGAATTTTACTTCGCGACGGACATAAAAGAATTTTACTTATTTGTGGAGAAACTCCGCGAAACAACATAGATTATATTTGCGAAGCAATCCGTCGTGTTTATGCAGTCAATGAGAACAATCAGAATGTCCGTCGTATCAATGTAGAGTTGGCTCCGATGTCAGTGGAAGATTTTCGTAAACTGAAAGCGGAACGTATTGGTACCTATGTTTGTTTTCAGGAAACCTACGATCCTGTTTTGTACAAAGAATATCATCCGTCAGGAACTCCGAAAGCCGATTTTGAAAACCGATTATTGGTAATGGATAGAGCTATGGAAGGCGGCATTGATGATGTGGGGCTGGGTGTATTGTTCGGACTTGCCGACTATAGATATGAAATTCTTGCCTTAATGGAACATGCCAACCACCTTGAAAGAGCCTTCGGTTGTGGTCCTCACACGGTTAGTTTTCCTCGTATTGAACCTGCTGAAGGAGCTCCGCTTCCGGAACATATTCCACATGCCGTTTCTGACGAAGACTTTAAAAAAATTATTGCCATTATCAGAATCGCGCTGCCCTATACCGGTATCATATTAAGCACCCGCGAAAATGATGAAATGCGTACGGAGCTTTTCAATTATGGTATTAGCCAGGTTTCTGCCGGCTCCAGAACTAATCCGGGAGCATACAGTGATGAATCCGAACAATCGGGCAGCCAGTTCTCTTTAGGAGATCACCGCTCCTTGGAAGAGGTTATCTCCAGCATGATTGATTCAGGCTATATTCCTTCTTTCTGTACCGGTTGTTACCGTAAAGGAAGAGTGGGGCATGATTTTATGGATCTTGCAAAGCCGGGCTTGATCAAACAATATTGTTTGCCCAATGCAATGTTCTCTTTTAAAGAGTATTTGTATGATTTCGCCTCTGAGGAAACCAGAAAAAAAGGACTTGCCCTAATCCAAAAAATGGTGGATGAAATGCCTGAAACAGCACATAAAAAGAAAGTTGATTCTGAATTGAAAGCTATTGACGAGGGAGAAAGAGACAGGCTCTTCTAATTCTTCTTCTTGGATATTGAAGAGATAAATTCTTCGGCAAGCATCTGCTTGAGAACGATGGGGGAAATATCACGAGTTATTTTCCCCTCTTTGCATATGGATATTTGTCCGGTTTGTTCGGAAACAATGACGGCTATGGCATCGGTCAAGGTGGTGGAGCCTATTGCCGAGCGGTGTCTTAAGCCAAGATCAGTAGGCAAGTTGTCGGCTTTGGAAACCGGCAGAATACAACGGGCTGCTGCAATTCTGTGATTTTTGATAATGACCGCTCCATCATGTAAAGGGCTGTTTTTAAAAAATAAATTTTCAATCAATTCTCTTGAAACGATGGCATCTAACGGCTCTCCCGTAGAAAGAAAATGATCTAAAGGAGTTTCACGCGCCATGATAATTAAAGCTCCGGTTTTGGAACTGGCCATCCTTTTGCAAGCTCTCACAATCGCTTCAATATCCTCGGCAAATTCTTGTGGATTCATTTTCCGATTTAACTTTCCACTCAGAATTTTTATAAACTTGGTGTTTCCAAGATAAATGAGAAAAGACCTGATTTCAGGCTGAAAGACTACTATAAGAGCAATCATCCCGACACTAATCACTTGCCCCATTATTTCTGAGAGTATGCCAAAATGGAGAAGTCCGGCTAACTTATAGACTACAAATAATATGGCAATTCCGACAAATATCCTCACTGCAGCAGTCCCTTTCAGCAATTTATAAAATTCATACAGAATGATAGCCACCAAAAGGATGTCTATGGCATCTGTGAGTCTGAATTTTATAAAGTCTAATGCTAACAGCAAAGTCATAAAAATTTTTTTGCAAAAATACATTTTTTTGCCGAATAGAAAAGTACTACAGCAAACGACCAGACTTGACTTATGCCTTTGGGAAAGTGATACGATATGCAATTTTTCACTATTTTTGCCTCTTGTATGGAAAAGAAGTTTATAAAATATCTGGAAAAATTAGTGCCCAAGCCTGAAAAAGCCAACTTCTTGCTTGCTGTGAGCGGGGGGGTTGACTCCTGTGCACTTACCCATCTCTTTTTCCAAAACAAACTCACTTTCGATATTGCTCACTGTAACTTTCATCTCAGAGGAGAGGATTCCAACCTTGACTGCTCTTTGGTTTCTGCTATGGGTGAAAAATATAATGCTACAGTTTTTATTAAAGAATTTGATACCCTGACACTTGCCAAAAGTTCTGAAAAGTCAATCGAAATGATTGCCCGTGAACTACGGTATGAATGGTTTGCAGAAATCGGTAAAGATTATGACTATATTGTGACCGCCCATCAGGCTAATGACAATGCTGAAACGATGCTGCTGAACCTTACCCGCGGAACCGGACTCAAAGGGATGTGTGGGATTCCTCCTGTCAATGGTAAAGTTATACGTCCGCTGCTTCCTTTTTCTTCTGAAGAAATACGAAATTATGTTACCACCTATCAAATTGAGTATCGTGTTGATGCGTCAAACTTATCTGAAGAATATCAGCGTAATAAGATGAGACTGGTTGTAATTCCGAAACTTCAGGAGATCAATCCGGGTTTTATTAATACCGCCTCTAATGATGCTGCTATTTTTAAAAAACAATATGATTTCTATCTGCATTATATCAATCGGTATAAGAAGAAGTTGCTTGTTGTTGATGAAGAGAGTTGCTCTATTTTACTAAATGATTTGTTCAGGATTAAATATTATGGGCTGGTTTTATATGAAATACTTTCCGATTTTAACTTTAATCCTGCTACTGCCAATCTTATTGCCGAAAACCTTCATTCTATTTCAGGCAAGAGCTATTTTTCTACAACCCATCAACTGATCAAAGACAGAGAAAAGTTGATTATTACGCCCATCTCCCGAAAATTGGAAAACGCCTCTCTTCTCATTTCAGATGCCGAGGCATTACAAACTGCGGGATTTAATGTTGAACTTCTGGATTATGGGCAAGATCTTTGTTTTGAGGAGAATCCTATGATTTTGTATGCTGATGCCGATAAACTTACTTTTCCTTTAACATTGCGAAGATGGAAAAAAGGAGATTATTTTTTCCCGTTCGGAATGAAAGGGAAAAAGAAGCTCAGTGATTTTTTTGTTGACCGAAAAATAGATCTCAATACAAAACATAAGATCCCGTTGCTTTGTTGTAACGATGAAATTGTTTGGGTGGTTGGCTTTCGATCAGACAATCGTTACCGAATAGAAAAAAATAAAACTAAAAAATATTATAAAATAGAATACTATGGAATATTTCAGTGAATATGAAACGGTGAAAAAACGCCCTGCTCTTCTAACCTTGCTTTGCATTTTAACTTTTATCGGTTCGGGATATTTATTTCTGACTTTTCTTTTCCTCTCTTTTTCAACCGATTTAATCCCTCAAATGTTGGAAGTGTTGCAAAACATGAATTATCCCCAAGAGTCAATGAAACTTTTAGAACAAATGGCAGATGTTGCCGGCTGGAAATTCCTTATGTTGTCATTTTCTTACGCTCTTGCTGTTGTAGGAGCAGCTCTGATGCTTAAATTTAACAAAATCGGTTTTCATCTCTATATTATTTCCCAAATTCTTCTTTTTTGCTGCAAAAATCTTCTGATTGGCGGAGCTCTTAAAATGGGATTTTTTGCTATTGCATGGTCCTTGTTTTTTATTACTCTATTCGGACTTTTCTATAAACTGATGATCCCAAAAGAAAGTGAGGAGATAAATCCCGAACCGGATGATGATGATAAATGGAATGAGCAACAATAATGATTGATTTTATGAATAAAGAAGATTTTAAAATACTGAATCAAAAGATATATAACCGCCCGCTGGTTTATTTTGATAATGCCGCCACTACCCAAAAGCCACAGGTGGTTATTGAGGCTCTGTCAGATTATTACGAGACTATCAACAGCAATATTCATCGCGGAGTTCACTACCTGAGTCAGAGAGCAACCGATGAATTTGAATCTGCCAGAAATAAGGTAAAGACCTTTATCAATGCCCCTAATAGCTATGAAATTATTTTTACCCGCGGAACTACCGAATCTATCAATATGATTGCCTATTCTTTTGGGCGTACTTTTCTTAGCGAAGGGGATGAGGTTATTCTTAGTGAGATGGAACATCACTCCAATATTGTTCCCTGGCAGATTGTTTGTGAAGAGAAGAAAGCCGTAATAAAAGTGCTTCCCATGGACGAAAACGGGGTGTTGGAAATTGAAAAACTGGAGACTCTGATTTCCCCGAAAACAAAAATAATTGCCGTAACTCATATCTCTAACGCACTTGGGACTATCAATCCTGTGGAGAAAATTATTGAAATTGCCCACCAACATGATATTCCTGTGATGATTGACGGGGCACAGGCAGTATCGCATTTAAAAGTAGATGTGCAGGCAATGGATTGTGATTTTTATTGTTTTTCAGGACATAAAATGTATGCTCCAATGGGCATCGGCGTGATGTATGGGAAGGAAAAATGGCTCAATAAAATGCCGCCATTTCTTGGCGGCGGGGAAATGATTAAACAGGTTACTTTCGAAAAAACCACTTATAACGATCTCCCTTTTAAATTTGAAGCCGGAACTCCATCGGTGGGAGATGTTATCGGATTGAAAAGATCTATTGAGTACATTGAAAATATAGGGATAGATAAAATTGCAAGCTATGAGAATGAATTGCTGCAATATGGAACGGAAAAACTTCTTAATATTCCCGGAGTGAAAATTATTGGGACCGCTCGTGATAAAGCAGCCATTATCTCTTTTCTTATCAACAAAATTCATCCTTATGATGCCGGAGTCATTATTGATCATCTCGGAGTTGCTGTGAGAACCGGACACCACTGTGCTCAGCCTATTATGGACAAACTCGCTATTCCGGGAACTATCAGAGCCTCATTTGCTCTATATAATTCTAAAGAGGAGATCGACATTTTGGTGGCAGCAGTTCTCAAAGCTAAAGAGATGCTGGAATAAGCTGCTTTGATCCCTTTTGAAAAAATGAGTTATTTTTGCATGCTAAAAAATTAAGGATGATGAAAATTGAAATCATGTCGCCGGTTGGCTCTTATGAATCATTGTCGGCAGCTATTCAGGCAGGGGCAGGTTCCGTCTATTTCGGAGTCGGGAAAATGAATATGCGCGCCCGTTCATCCGTTAATTTTAACCTTGAGGATCTGAAGAATATTACTTCTATCTGTAAAGAACATGGGGTGCTCTCTTATCTGACTGTTAATACGATCGTATATAATGACGAAATAGAAGAAGTGAGGCAACTGCTTGATTTGGCAAAACAATGTGAGGTGTCGGCGATCATTGCCTCCGATTGGGCAGTAATGAACTATTGCCGACAAATAGGACTGGAAATTCATATCTCCACGCAATGTAACATAACCAATATTGAAGCGGTTCGTTTTTACTCGCAGTTTGCTGATGTAATGGTATTGGCACGCGAAGTCAATCTTCGTCAGGTCTCCGATATTTCAAAAGCTATTTGTGAAGAAAATATCTGCGGGCCCGGTGGAAAACCTGTCAGAATTGAAATGTTTGTGCATGGAGCCTTGTGCATGGCGGTGTCGGGGAAATGCTATCTCAGTTTGGATAACTTTAACTTTTCCGCAAATAGGGGAGCCTGCTTGCAGCCTTGCCGACGTGGCTATCTGGTGAAAGATCTGGATCATGAAATTGAACTCAATATCGAGAATAAATATATCATGTCTCCTAAAGACCTTTGTACCATAGGTTTTCTGGATAAATTATTAAAAGCCGGCGTTACTGTTCTCAAAATTGAAGGACGGGGACGTTCTGCTGAATATGTGAAAATGGTGACAACCTGCTACCACGAGGCAGTGGAGGCAATAGAAGAGCAAGATTATACTCTTGAAAAAATTGACAATTGGATGAATAAATTGCGCAGTGTATATAATCGCGATTTTTGGGATGGCTATTATCTGGGGCGCAAATTGGGAGAGTGGACAGAACGCTATGGCTCACAGGCAACCCGCGTTAAACAGCATGTTGGCAAAATTACCAACTATTTCGGGAAATTGGGAGTTGCTGAAATCTATATTGAAACCGGCAAACTTGCGGTTGGAGATTCTATTCTGATTATCGGCCCTACTACCGGAGTATATGAAGGGGAAATTTCTGAAATCAGAGTCGACCTGAAGCCTGTTGACGTTGCGGAAAAAGGAGTTTATTGCTCTATTTCTACTTCCACCACGGTAAGAAGAGGGGATAAACTTTACAAATGGGTTGAGGAAATTGAGGAGTTTTGAAATATCTGTTAACACTATTATTGCATTTTTAATTATATAATTATTTAATTTATAATTTTTTATGGCTCTCTTTGGGAAATCAAATATGGCTATTTTTGTTGTTCTGGGAGCTGTTGCTTTGTCTATTGCATTAGTCACTATTTTTTTCCCTGAACCTTATTATGAAAATGAAAAAGACTTAATTAATTATGCTCTCGAATCCGATCAATATGAACTTGCTGAGGAGACATATCTGGCGCTGATTAGAAAGGATTCTCTAAATCCGGATTATTACTATGGGCACATTTATTCTCATTTTCTGATACCGGAAAATAATCCATCCAAATACTCCGAAAGCGGTTCCCGCCGGGATGAATCAATCTTAAAATTTTATGAGCAAAAAAGTTTATCCGATGATGGTTTTCAGAAGGATATCGGATATTATGGATTGGGCATTTGTAATATTTATCTTAAAAATGATGACCTTGCCCGCTTTTATTTTAATAATATAACAGATAGAGACCTCAAATACCTAAATAACTCTTTGGGTAAAATATTTCTTCGGAATTGTCAATATGATTCTGCTGAAGTATTTTTACTAAGGGAAATTAATAATAACGGAAATCTTGAAGGAGCCTATTCAAATATTATGGAGCTCTATCTTAAAACAGGTCAGTATGACAAAATCGGGCAATTGCTGAATGATGGCAAAATAGGATATTTTAGTGATAATGACCTTATTGAATACTATTTTAAAACCGGAGATGTTGCCAATTACCTAAAACTTACTCTATCAGTGGGATTCCGTAATTTTGATCTCAAAAGTTTCATTGCTGCCTTTCTAATTATGCTGGTGTGGCTTTTTTATTTGAGAAAAATTGATCTCTTTCAACCTGAAAAATGGATATACCTCATCATTACCTTTTTACTGGGAATCATCTTTTCTTATGGAACTTTTATTTTCTCAGATATAAATAATTATAAAATAGGTTTTAGTCTGACCGGTGATGTTGGTCATGATTTACTTTATTGTTTTTTGGGAATAGGGTTAATTGAAGAGACGATGAAGCTAATTCCTTTTTTGATATTGCTTAAATTTTCAAAACAAGTCAATGAGCCCATTGACTACATTATTTACATTTCGGTCTCTGCACTAGGGTTTGCCTTTGCAGAAAATATTCTTTATTTTCATGGTTTTGGGCTTGATATTATTCACGGAAGAGCATTGATATCTGTTGTAGTTCACATGATTTGCTCATCCATCATTGGCTATGGATTATATTTCGGCTTTAATAATATTCGATTACCCCGATATTTACGTCTAATCGTATTTCTTTTGATAGCTTCTTTTCTTCACGGTTTTTATGATTTTTGGCTAATTAACGAAACAGTTAATGCTTTTTCCATTGTTTCTATTTTGCTTGTAATCTCCGGTCTGTCGGTTTGGAATTCCATGATAAACAATTGCTTGAATTTTTCAGTTCCAGAAAATCTGGAAGTTAAAAATATTGTTCTTCCTAAACTGAAAGATTACTTAATTTACGGATTATCAGGCATACTGATTTTTGAATATATGATTGTTTCCTTTTTATATGGGCCTCTGATTGGAAATCAAGGTCTGGCAAATACAGGATTATCCGGAGCTTATTTAATTATTTTTTTATCGAACAACCTAAGTTCTTTCAGAGTTAGAAAATATCAAAAACAGTTGATAAAATTTTACCGTGGAGAAAATGATGATTATCAAAGCATTGTAGGAGATTATTTTACCCTTCAGGGAATTGCTGCAATTAGATATGATATAATGCCCCTTACCGGTGAAATCGTTAAATGGAAAACCGTTGAAGAAGAGGAGTTTTGGTATTTGTTAAAACTGGATACGCCATTATCTTTTGAGAATGTATGCAATAGTCATGTTATGATTATGATTCAAAAGCAAGAAGATATGATTGAAAAAGGAGAAAAGACCATCGTTGGAGTATTTCTAATAAATAAAAAAATTGTTTTTGAAGATGATGAAATTACTAAAGATGAGTTGATTTTCTGCGGTTGGGCTATGGCCTATTAAGCTCTTTCTGAAATAATGACAAGAAAGCTTTGCAATATTTCTGCCCGATTTTCTTAAATCCATTCTTTTTTACAATTTTATTCTACTACTATTTCGTCGGCAAAAATCCAGCAGGGATTTCCAAACCCGCGATGCCATTCAGGACAGCGCTTTAATGATGTAGTCAGCACTTTTACATATCGAATCTCTTTTTTCGGAAATTGAATCTGATATTTTCTGATTTCGGATTTTCCGATAATATTACTTCCCTGTTGCTCTGATTCGCCTACTTTTTTCCACTCTACACCATCGCAAGAGACAAAAAATTCGACTTTCACAGGCAGAAAAATCCAAGATAAAGGAGCCTCAAGAAAATCAACGCTGATGCTTTTGACTTTTACTTTCTCCTGTAAATCAATTACGGCATCCATGTCGTTTCCTTCAAAGCCGAGCCAGTTATGCCGATAATCACTTCTGCCAAAGTTGCAGTCTGTAAGTGCGGAAGCTCCGGCCTTGTTGTATTTGGGAGAGCAGGCGCTATTCAGCACGACCGGTTTCCCGGAAGCCAGGTTGGGAGCAGTCCCTTTCTGAATGATGTTCAGTACATCGTTCAAAAACTGTTCCGGAGTATAGGCTTTACTCTCAGCCAAGGCCATAATGTTAAAATGATGACAATTGTCGACAAACCGATAGAGCCTTGCTACCATTGCTTTATTAGCTTTTAGCTTTCCCTTTTCGGTTATAAAGATTGATATCTCCGGAATCATATTGGAACAAGCGATGTCAAGCACGGCAAATTCAAGTGGCATCCGTGCCATGGAAAGCCTGTCGGACAATATCTTATCGTCAGATACTGCCACGGCAGCACTGTCAAAAAGTGCTTCATACTTTTTAATCAGCACCGGAGTTAAATAGCTCTCAAGAGCATCTGTCGGAAAGCCATAAATATCGAGTCTTTTCCCGGACTGTATTAAGGCTTGTTTCATAATATCAATATATTGCCGAATATAAGGTGCGGCAGCACCGTAATAGCCTGCAAGAAAATCATTTATAATCAAATTGGCATCCTGATAAGGATTCCACAATAGTTTGGCAATTAGGTAAGTTCGCAATTGATGAAATTCGGTTACCTCTTCCCCGCTGCCTTGTTCAAACATCATCCTGATGCCATGGTCGGCAAGGAATTGAAGATTTGGCTTGAGTACATGTAAGTTTGGAAAAGGATCAAGGTAGTTGCGAAACTGAACCACATAATCCCACATAAAAATATTATGGGTCAGGGCAGCCCAGTCTTCTACATCCTGACGGAATTCCGTTTCTCCCGGGTCTTCCGCAAAAGAACGGCTGCGGTTGCACTCTATTGAACACAGCATAATGTTAACATTGTCTGCCGGCACAATATTTTGGGGTGCCTTTCTCGAAAACTGATAGGCCAGGGTAGAAATAATCTTGTCGGGAAAGGCTGCAGCCACTTGGTTGATAAACCATACCAAGCTCCCCGAAGGAGTATTCCCGAATTTTTTATCCAGCGCCTTACAACTGTCGCAAGTACAGAAATTATAATTGTCATTATTGGACACCGACCAATATCGGGCTGCAGGATTTTGCTGAATCATCTTACTAAGATTGGTTATCAGCTCTTCTCTCATATCAGGATTGGAAAGACAAAGCTGACCGTCTTTTATCCTCTTGCCATTAATCTCCGAAAACCATTCCGGATGTGTCTCAAAATATTGTTCAGCAGGAATAAGAGTTTGGAAAGTGTGGACAAACATGCCCCATTCTCTTGCTATATCAGTACGATTGTGCAATTTATGCCAATCTGCATAAGAGCTGTTCTGAATAGGATAAAGATGCAAAGTCTCCCGATAGCTGAAAACGGGGTGTTGAATATCCTTAATTTGCGGAATGGAGACAATGGATATCTTCGGAATTACAAGGGCATCGGGGGCATACATCCGGCAACCGAGATGTTTTTCAAGAAATTCATAAACTCCATATAAAGTGCCCTTTCTCCCGCTTCCGGCAATAAGGAGCTTTTCTTTGTCGGTATAAATGATAAAGCCCTCATCCCGGGGAATTTCTTTCATCGGTAATAATTCCTTTAAACGGTTATTTTTCCCAATCACAATTTCATAATCGGAAGGAGTGGTCGAATCAGCGACAATATCAAGGGTTACATTAGTAATGGCAAACAGATAGCGCTGCAACTCTTTGGCTGCATAGAGCTCCATGGAATCCGCCTTTTCGCCGACCACAATTTGATAGGAAGAGAGCCCCTTATCGACAAGAACTACATTTTGACTTTTAAGAGAAAAAGTAAAAAAAAGAAGGCAAAGGAGCGTTAAAGAAATAGTAACTTTATTCTTCATCTGTAAATGGTATTAATCGGAAAACAAAAATAGGCAATTATCGGCACCGCTTATCCGGTGTCGAAAAAATGTCTTTCATTTTAAAAGCATTGGATGATACGGACTGCTAACTCAAAATTTGCACTGCAAAGCAAGAAAAGCCGAAACGCCCCTGAAAATCTATTATTTTTTAACTTTTTAATATAATATTTTTGGCTGAAAAAGGCTGATTTCTAAGGGAAAATCAAATCAAGACAAGGTAGTTTATTATTCAGTGAAAAGAGTAGTTTTATTCTCAAAAAAATTATATTTTTGCAATCATTATTTAAGAAGGGACATTAAAGGAAGATGTTCAAAAATTAATCATATAATAAACACAAAAACTATGGAAAATTTCAAAAATTACATTAACGGAGAGTGGGTTCCGGCAGTATCCGGGAAAACTTTTTTAAACTATAACCCTGCTAACTTAGAAGATATCATCGGTGAATTTGCTCTGTCGGATAAGGAAGATGTAAATAATGCAGTGGTAGCTGCCAGAAAAGCTTTTGAGAGCTGGCGTCTGATTCCTGCACCCAAAAGAGGTGATATGATGCGCAAAGTGGGCGATATTTTTAACCGTCGTAAAAAAGAGTTAGCCCAAATAATGACCCGCGAAATGGGAAAACCTACTTTTGAAACAGAAGGTGATGTTCAGGAAGCTATTGATACAGCCTATTATGCAGCTTCTGAAACCCGCCGTCTTTTTGGACATACTGTTCCCAGCGAGATGAATAATAAAATGAATCTTTCATTTAGAGTTCCTATCGGTGTGGTGGGTGTGATTACGGCTTGGAATTTTCCGATTGCAGTTCCGTCATGGAAAATATTACCTGCAATTGCTGCCGGTAATACCGTAGTTTTCAAACCTTCCAAAGATGCTCCACACTCAGGTGTTATCTTTGCCGAAATCATGGAAGAAGCCGGTTTCCCGAAAGGCGTATTTAATGTTCTGCTTGGAAAAGGCAGCATGGGAGACCATATCGTTCATCATCCGGATGTAAATGTAATAGGATTTACCGGTTCAACAGAAATTGGTACTGACATTGCTGAGGTTTGCGGTAAACTGAATAAAAAATGCTCTTTGGAAATGGGTGGCAAAAATGCACAAATTGTGATGGATGACGCCAATCTTGAACTGGCTCTTGAAGGAGCTCTCTGGGGAGCTTTCGGAACTACCGGACAACGTTGTACCGCCACTTCCCGCCTTATTGTTCATAAAGCCGTTTATGACAAATTTTTGGGAATGCTGAAAGAACGTGCTGAAAAACTGAAAATCGGACCGGGACTTGTACAAGGAACTGAAATGGGACCTGTGATTCATCTTAAATCTTTGGAAAACTGCGAACGCATAGTTAAAGTGGCTGTTAAAGAAGGTGGCAGACTTGTTACCGGAGGACATCGCGTTACTCAAAACAACCTTGATAAAGGATGTTTCTTTGAACCTACTATTATTGCAGATGTTGATGAAACGCACACTATTTTTAATGAAGAGGTTTTTGGACCGGTACTCTGTGTTGCCAAAGCCGACTCTTTCGAACACGCCCTGATGCTGATCAATCATAGCGAATATGGACTTTCAGGTTCTATCTATACGAAAGATGTGAACAACGCCTGGACCGCTGCCCGCGAAATTCAAACCGGTATTTGCTATATTAACGCCCCTACCATTGGAGCTGAAGCTCACATGCCTTTTGGCGGAGTTAAAGGAACCGGCAACGGACATCGCGAAGGCGGATGGACTGCTTTTGACATTTTTACCGAATGGAAAACAGTTTATTTCGACTATTCCGACAAATTGCAAAGAGCCCAGATCGACAATTACTAATGGTCTGCTATCAAACGAAAATAAATAGTATTAATTTATAAATTACATTTTTATGAACAATGCAAATTTTGAATTCAGAGAACCTAAGAATGAACCCATTCTTTCTTATGCTCCCGGGACACCCGAAAGAAAACTTTTACAAGAAGAGTTAGAAAGACAGTACAAAAAAACTGTTGAAATTCCACTTATCATTGGAGGGAAAGAGGTTAAGACCGGAAATTTGGGAAAAGTGGTAATGCCTACCGAACACGGACATGTGTTGGCTACTTATCACAAAGTGGGTGAAAAAGAGGTTAAAATGGCTATTGAAGCTGCCATGAAAGCAAAGAAACAATGGGAAAATACTCCCTGGATTGAACGTGCTTCTGTTATGATGAAAGCTGCAGAACTGCTGGCAAAGAAATATCGCTATCTTTTGAATGCCGCTACCATGCTCGGCCAAGGGAAAAATCCTTTCCAGGCTGAAATTGACAGTGCCTGTGAAGCAATTGACTTCCTCCGTTTCAATGCCTACTTTGCTTCCAAAATTTACTCACAACATCCTATGTCTGACAATACTACCATCAATCGTACGGAATACCGTCCTTTGGAAGGTTTTGTATATGCCATCTCTCCCTTTAACTTTACCGCTATCGCTTGCAACCTGAACATCTCTCCGGTGCTGATGGGAAATGTGACCATCTGGAAACCTGCTACCACCGCTATATTGTCCAACTATTACCTGATGAAGGTGTTTAAAGAAGCCGGCTTACCTGACGGCGTTATCAACTTCTTACCTGGTAGTGGCTCCGTTATCAGCGATACTGTTTTTGCATCAAAAGATTTTGCAGGAGTTCATTTTACCGGAAGTACTTCTACCTTTAACGCTTTCTGGAATACCATCGGAAAGAATGTCGGCAATTACAGAACCTATCCTAAGATCGTCGGAGAAACCGGCGGAAAAGATTTTATCTTTGCTCACCACTCTGCCGATCCTAAAGAATTGGCTGTTGCTATGGTTCGCGGCTCTTTCGAGTATCAGGGACAAAAATGCTCTGCCGCTTCCCGCGCTTATATCCCCAAATCTTTGTGGAGTAAAACGCTTAAGGAAATTAACGAAATGATGAAAACCGTTAAAATGGGCGATGTTCGCGATTTCACCAATTTTGTGAATGCTGTTATTGATGAGAAATCTTTTGACAATATTGCCAAATATATTGACAGAGCTAAAAAATCTCCAAATGCTGAAATCGTTTTGGGTGGAAAATATGACAAATCGGTAGGGTATTATATTGAGCCAACGATTATCGAAGCTAAGGTTCCTAACTATGAAACTTTGGAAATAGAGTTGTTCGGTCCTGTGATGACCGTGTATGTTTATGAAGATAAAAAATATACCGAAACATTGCACCTTTGCGACGAAACTTCTCCTTACGCATTAACCGGTTCTATCTTTGCCAATGACCGCACTGCCGTTATTGAGGCATTCGATATTCTGAGATATGCTGCCGGAAACTTCTATATCAACGACAAACCAACCGGTGCCGTTGTTGGAAATCAACCGTTTGGTGGAGCAAGAGCCTCCGGAACTAATGATAAAGCAGGTAGCTCACTGAATCTCTACAGATGGGTGAGCCCACGTTGCATCAAGGAAACTTTGTTGCCGCCAACAGACTATAGCTATCCGTTTCTTCAACCGGATAAGAAATAGTAAAAGGCTTTAATCGCTATTTAAAAGGTCGTCATCTAAATGGCGACCTTTTTTTATTGCTGTTTCTCAATTAAGTATTTCCAATACCTTACAGGCATGTCCTGCCGGTGTTTTCGGGGATTGGCTCTCTCTTTGATGGCAATGGCTTTAAAATAGGTTTTCCATAATTGCTGGAATAGACGTTCATCTTCCGCCATCGTCGCATCATCCAGGAAACCGGTGAGCAAAGGAATTCCTTTTTCGGTAACCGTTATTTGACGAACCTCTTTTAAATCATAATAGTACCCGTATTGACGTTGCATATCATAAATGAACCATTTCTGGTCGGCAAAACGATCGCGAAAATGATCAATGGCCGTATCCACCCGAGCAACCCCATATTTGAAATTAGTCCAATAAAGATTTATCAAAGAATTGTGGAAGTAAATTATGAAGTTCAGAGATTTTATAGTCATTGATATGTTCAAT
>JAGVVH010000402.1 GCA_019135895.1 Bacteroidota bacterium
TGGAGCCTTTTCACTGCATTTACTTATTGTATCGTGAACATGTATGCTGATATCAGGGGATTGACAATGTAAATCGACATCAACTGTGGCCTTGGCGAGACAGACCCCGCAACCGGGCCCGGCAACAATGAGACAGTCATGCCCTTCATCTCTTCGGCCAGCATAGCCTGCGGGTTCCAAGCGGACGACCTGCTGACGTTATATCGAACAATGCCTCCGGCAATAAGACACGGGGTGAGCATCGTGGCGCACCCTTGGTACCCCGACTGCCAGACCTCCGGCGGTTATGCCCGCATTGCCAATGTCATCACTGTTGACCTCACCCTCCTCGCGCAGATGCGGTCGGGAGATAAAATACTTTTCAAGGAGACCTTGCTTGATTTTGCACAATAGTCTTACCTTGAATGGCACCAGATTATCCTGAACTACAATTGAATGCCATAGCTAACCGGCACAGTACGGAGAAGCTTCGTCTGATATAGTATTGATATTTAGAATCTTATGCTATACTTCATCTTGAACCTCAGTGCGCCTGTGTCAGAAATGTACCCAGAATCAGCTTCAACATATTTTGAATTCCATACCAGAAATATCTCATTACCGGGCTTTAATATCCAACGGAACCTTGACTGTAACCCTATGGTGTTGCTCGCGTTGTCATACTGAACAAAATTGTAAAGTGTCAGGTTCGGACTGAATAGTATATTCGCGTTGAACTGGTAAACATTTGAAGTAAAGCTATATTCCGGTAGATCGATAATATTCTTTTTCAATTTACATGCAAGAAGAAAAGGTACACTAATCTTCCAGTTAGCCGCTATTTCAATTTCCTTTTGTTTGCCATCGTAGAAATCACCAAAGCCGTAAGTGATTTCGCCCCAAATATCCCTTGCCCCCTTTGTTTCAAGTTTTATTTCGTTTTGCCACCAAGAGTAACCACCAGTAGTAATGACAACATCATCGAAAATATTAAAGTCTTCCTTCAGATACTCATACTGGCTTACCAGTGAATAGGTTAACTGATCTCCTGAAAGAAAGCGAATACCAACAGGCTGCAGTTTTATTTCTCTTGTCTCGAGGTCATTCGTTGAGGCATTTTTGATAATACTGAACTCGCCACCGGAACTAATCTGCAAAATACCGTATTTTTTCAGGCGCGGTCCAAGAGTAAGCCTACCATAAGTCTCATTTATATCTGTCCGCGGGACAAACCCCATGCCTGCAATAAAGTCTTTTTCCACTCGATAATAACCCAGATTGGCTTTGATAAAGTCATTGGGGTAATCTACCTGGATTCCATATGAACTATTATTGGTATTTGCCATCTCTTTAGTAAATGATTTCTGCCCGAACAGAATAAGTGCGGCATTCTTGTCTCCCCTAAAGGTAGATGTTGCGAGTTTAAGATCAAGACCAACCACAAAATTGGACTCCGGTCCCAGCGTATTACCATAGGTTCCTATAAATCCCACTGATGACTGTTTCAAGAAATTGCGGTTTACCCTAGCAACATAAAAGTTATTTTTTTCTTTTTCCCTGTCGTCATTGATGTACAGGGCACCTATATTCCAGCCACCCGCCATCCCAGTAAACTTTACCGCGTAGTTTATAGGAACGGGTTGTCCCAGTGTATCGAGTCCCATACGGCGTGAGAAAAAAGTTATCACCTTATCCTGTACTGATTTAGCCCCTCCAGTTTCATTTCCAAATTGAAAATAATTAGCTCCGTCGAGAAAGAAATTTCTTTTATCAGGATAGTGCAGACTGAACCTCGTAAGATTAATCTGCCGATTATCAACTTCCGTTTCTGCAAAGTCGGTGTTTAATGAGATAGCAGTTTTCAGGCTTGGCGTTATATGGTAGCTGATATCAAGTCCGGCTGAGAATCTATAATCCGATCCATTGTCTCTTTTCTGGTCAAACCCTGTTACTATGTATGGTAAAAAGCTCAACCCTAAACCTTGGGAAATATCTATTAATCCAACTAGTATTCCTGCATCGGAAAGCTGACTAGATGTGCTGTTGATACCAACCTTAGGCCAATAACTGGTTTCAGCCTTATATTCAATTTCCCTGGAGAATTTAATACCCCATGTATCATTATTCCTATTAAACCCAAGGGTCTGGAATGGAATAGCTATCTCTGCCTCCCAACCCCAGTCGGTGATATGAGCCCTGCCATCCCATATTCCATCCCAATCCTCATTCTTTAAAGAACCGTCATTGGAAAGCGATGCATCGATTTTTGCCCCCAGTGGATTGATTGCGATATAATACCCAGTTATTTTGTTGTGATACGTATCGATAAGAATTCTCATCCTGTCATCATTGCTTATTCTGGCATCATATAGCATCTCCTTGGCAGCAATTTTATCAGGATTATCCCAGCATTTGATTCCAAAGTAGATGTTCTTTGAATCATAGCATACGAAGACCTCAGTCTTTTCCGAAGAAGGTTCTCCGAGGTTTGGTTCCTGCTGAAAGAATTCATAAACCTTAAAAGCCAAGTTCCATACATCATCATCCACTCTCCCGTCAATATGCGGGGGATTGTCAACTCGTACTGCATCTATTTGCGGCTGGGCCGATGATAAAATTGCCAGAGAGTAAAACAGGGATAGCATGAATATTCTTTTATAAACTATGGTTGGAATAAATTCTAACATTCAATAATTAATTAATCAGTTAAGGCAATTAATTTATTCATAAGGAGGATGACCACTTCATCTGTAGTTCCGGCTTTTTTCCTTCTATGCAACCAGATGAACCCATTATTTTTTTTTGAAGTATCAGCCGTGAAGTCACCAAAAAGGTTGCTTGCTATCTAAAAAGCAATTGTACCAGTTCAGCGCGTTAATGACGCCACACTCTTCATTCATGACCGCAGGGATATGTTGTACTGATGAAGTTATTGCCATGGTGAGAAGATCGTCCCATGCCTTCTTGAGAATCAATGCGGGTGTCTTCAGCACTGCATAAAAAAAGAGAAAGTCCAGCATTTTGTTTACTTATACAGGATTTTTAAAAAAGTCCGGGGAATTGCTTCAATTTCAACTATCCTCCCGGGCAGGCTTCTGAACATTCCAGAACTCAGCAAACCCATTGACCAGAAGACATCTAGCCTTGACCGTTCTGCATTGGCTGTTATCTGTGAGCCCATTGACAATCCGGCGATAGCCCTGTTCTTGCTACCGTGCAAAGTCTGAAAGTTCTTCTCAATGACCGGGATCAAGCGTCCAACGATATTCTGAACGTTTTTACTGTAGTCTCTCTGAGTGTTGCCTTCTCCACCCGGGGTACTGGGAGGAACAATGCCAATACCACCTGGAGTAGTGGGAGCAACAGTGCCAAGAGCTCGAGAGGCACCACTTATAACTCTGTTGCCACTACCGCCCATGCCGAGAGGGGGTGCGAAGCAGGGACCAGCCAGGTCAAAAGATGCAAGCTCATTCCAGTATGTATTAGGCATTACCGCGATCATAGGACTGGCCTTGGCCTGGACAATGAGTTGGTCCATGATGATGCTGGCAATTCCCATGGCAGGCCATGCATCTTCATCTCCGCCACGGCCATGCAACAGGTAAAGGACAGGGCAGGATGCTTCACATCCCTCATATCTTAGAAGTCTATATATAAATGCATGACTAGAGACCTTTATAAATGTTGAGGGTGTCCAGATCGTTGACCTAATTCCGTGCGACATTTGATATGCTTGCATAAACTCTAACATATCACGAGGTACAAGAACGGTATTCATGAATCCTACACCGTAACGTGAGATGTTATAATTGCTAGCATCTATTGTCCTGATACCATCTACTGAAAACGTATAGGTCCAAAGCTCAGATTGATTGTCTCTCGTGGTATCTTTCCATACATTATTGCAGCTTTTGATCATCGCTATACACCGGCCTTCCGGCCAGTTCACATTTACCAGTACTTCATTGGTACGAGAAGCATATAGCCTGAATGTAACAGATACGTCATCAAGCACATCCCAAGGTTTTACCTGTACTTCCCCGCATAATCCACCTTCTGTAAAAGAAAAAATTGTGCCAGATTCCTGTGCATCCAGTACAAATGAAAAAAGCACCAATACTGCAATTGTTTTAATCAATTTCATCACAAGCCTGTTCTGAAATTATATCAATAATATCAGTCTGAGGATGTCCTTAGCATTACTTTTAAATGGTAGGTTCATCCGGCACATAAACACCACTTTCTGTATAGGCTATAGTACTGAAACCCCTGATGAACTTATGCATCCTCACCCGGCCCGGTCCACCGCCACCGCTGATATGAGTGATTTTATAATCATAACAGTTGGGGTCGTTGATGACTGCATTCACAGTTTCAAGTAGGCTGAACATTAAATGGTTTTCAAGGTTGACCATAAAGTGCCCGGGGAAAATGTAATCATACTCATTAATCCGTTCAACAAGTTTTGTCAGGGCTTTGCTGAATGTAGACAGGTTTGCATATTTGCCGCCACCATTGCCACAGCCTGTAACATCACTACAAACATTGTCACCGGCGAAGAGGAAGCGGCCTTTTTTATCAAGGAACATCACATGCTCGTTTGTATGTCCGCCTGTAAAAATCAGCTCAACATCATAATCACCACCCAAGTTGAAGACATACCCGTCAGGAACACCAACAATCTCGTACTTCTTAAATGGCGGTATATCATTCCGGTCAAACTCAAGCCAAAGGGGATTGCCTTTTTCATCAAAGTACTTGTCCCAAATATGTTCATCCTGTTCTTTAAGCTTTGGCAGTAGGGTTTCATAACAGTATACTGTTCCGAACTGGCTGTTCCCGCGTGCATGATCTGAATGACCGTGCGTATTGACAACTACCAGAGGCATATTTTCTGTAATTTCATCTACAAGACCTTTCAGATCACCGAGTCCACAGGCAGTATCGATAACCATCGCCTTTTTCGGACCTATTACAAGCCACATCCATACATCGCCTGCCCCGTCAAGGTTCTGATTGAAAAGGCCATACAGGTTATCGTAAAAACGGTAAACCTCTACGTAGGGATTAACATCATATACTTTCAGGGTCTTATTGCCTTCCCTGAGCATCTTCATGTAAACCCAGCTGATCTGGTTCTGTACTGCACCCCATTTTATTCTTTTTGCCTTTGATGCACCGTTAATAGGCCACATCTGTCCTGTTTTCTGCTCTTGTATATTCATTTCTATATTCCTCCAATCAATATGTTGACTTCAGACCACTTGGTAATGGTAAGCGCTAAAACTCTTTACAAACTTGTAATACCTTGGAGAGCGATCCTGATCGTGGTACTTGGCCTAGGTTTCAATCATGTAATCATAATTTTGCACCGGATTTGCAGGGATATCATCACATGCCTCCAAGATATTGGTTATAAGGTTGTTCTCAACGCTATTTATGAAATGCTGTGAAAAGATGTAATCACATTCATCCATCTGGTCATCCAGCCTATTTATATTGTCACGGAACTGGCACACCTCCACGTACATTTCTGTGTCGTGAATTCTTTTGTTTTGTTGTGTTCTTTCAACTTTCCATGAAAGCTCAGCTGATCTGGTTCTGTGGTACGTCGTAACGGATGTCCTTGATTTCAGCACAGACCTGATTTACCACCTATGACCATGTCTCTTGTCGATGACAGTTCCAGCAATGATGTTGTCAGGAGTCTCGCCACTACCTGAACCTGAGCAGGATGACAGCGGCAAAGTAGTAGATACTCCCGGCCCTGCATCTTCGGTACCTATTATTCTGACTAAGATTCTCCTGTTTGTTTTCATTGTTCTCACAAGCTTTGTCAAGCAATTTATAAGTCAGATCTCAAGGCTGGCAAGATAGATCTGCCCTCATATTATCGGCGGTAAGGTTTTTCTCGCTTCCCTATCAGGGTCATACTGTACTTCACAAATATCATCAAGAAACATCAGCTCCCCCTTTTCACTGGTATATACTGGCCAATGAGGCAATCCACCCCCGTTTGGGTCTCCCGTTTTCATGAATTGAATCAATGACCCAGCCATTTTCTCAGAGAGTGCCCTGGGCCTTGCACCTCCACCGGTATGTGTAATCATAAGATCCGTATTTGCAAACCAGAAACACTGATCAAGAGTATGAAAAGCCATCAGCCTGTTATTAAACAATGGAGGTTGCCAGCCAAACAATGCCATAAATACGGGAGGCGACTGCCTTGACTTGGCGTTAGCAAGTGCCACTGCCCGTTGTCTGAACGTATTCGTGGCTATTGACAGTAGTTCATAGGGCTTTTTGCTGGGGAAAGCCTTTAGATAGGCATCTGCGATTTCACCTGCCTTTTCCCCGTAATTTCTGGTCATCTCCTTTTTCATGCCATCGAGAGTCATCGATTCAAGTGAAGAGTCCTTCCAGGCATTTGAGCTCTCATTGGTAGTTGAGCTGATAATCATCGGCACTTCAGCCATTACCGGTGAGGCTTCAGGAAAAAAGGTCGGGTATTCTATATTCCTGCCGTCAACCTGAGGCTGGAACACTTTCATCGGGGAGAGAGTAGTACCAGTCTCTTTTATATACTTTTCAGCAGCCCGAATGGCGATGTCATAATAGATCCTCCAAGGCATCTCCTGAAGTTTGTCTATCTGCGAAGGCTGTAATCCGGCTTCCTTCAAGATATAATAACCGACTTTGCGAGTCATCTCCTTGTCTCTCAGCTCAAAATCAGCCGCACTGAGAGATACAACCTTGCAAAAGAGTCCTTTTGCAGGGGTCATAGCTGCAGTGGTCACAACCTTACCTCCGCCACCAGACTGACCCATGATAGTAACATTTGCCGGATCACCTCCAAAGTTTGATATATTATCACGTATCCATTCAAGAGCTGCCACCAGGTCTAGGGCCCCGGAATTCCCCGAATCTGCATATTTTTCTCCCCCCACAGCAGAAAAGTCAGAGAATCCCATGGGCCCGAGCCTGTGGTTTATCGAACAGAAGACGATATCACCTAACCTGGCAAGGTTCTCACCAATAACCCCGTCATGCTCATGACTGATGCCATAATGCCAGGCGCCTC
>JAGVVH010000439.1 GCA_019135895.1 Bacteroidota bacterium
TGAGGAATAGAAAATTGGATTAATTTTGCATCGCTTTTGGTGTGGTAGTTCAGTTTGGTTAGAATACCGGCCTGTCACGCCGGGGGTCGCGGGTTCGAGTCCCGTCCGCACCGCCCCTACACCCTCAAAACCTCTTGATTATCAAGGGGTTTTGTCTTTTCTGCCACAAAATCCGCCACAAAATCCGCAAAATCTGCCACAAACTTTTTCTCTATTTCTATTGATAAAAATGTAGCAGATCGCAACATAAACCATCTTAATAACAAATTACGGATCTCTCATTACATGAGGCATATCATGATAATATTTGCCTTGAAGTAGTGAACCGTTTTTCTTTCTTTTCTCTCCACCCCATTGCTTGAACGTAAACATTACCTGCTGAGCTTCGCACTGATCCTTGATTCCAATAACCCAGGTTTCTTCCATTTTTCTGGCCATTGGTCCTGACTCACCACCAACAAATACCCAATCGATACCGCTTAAATCAATAACTCCCAAATCTTCTAATAATGGTTCAGCGCAAATAAATTTATGCTTAGCTTTTGTAACTCGTAAGTCATCTACCCTAAACTTACATTTGCTTTCTTCCACAGTTACTCCCATCCAGATGTTATCCGGCCAACAAATTTTATCTGAAATCTCAACAAGTCTCCTACTCCTTTTTGTTAATACAAGAAATGTATGCTGAGAGCATTTGTCCATAGTATCAAATACCTTATAAATGTATGAATCTGGGATTTCAGAGTGGAATAAATCTGACATTGAACAGGTAAAGATTCTCTGAGGCTTCTTCCAATGGGTTGGAGCATCTACAAGATCTTCATGAAGAGTTACTTTAAAACCGTTTAAATACCTTGGGTTATGCCATCTCTGAAATGTTGTTGTTGCTAATTTTTCTGCATAACAATGAAGACAACCAGAAGAAACTTTCGTACATCCTGTCGCAGGATTCCAAGGTTTCTCTGTCCATTCTGCTATTTTGGGTTGTATCATAAGAAGCTTGTGTTGATTAATATAGCCTTAGACCGGTAATTTGAAATAGAATGTTATCCAAAATAAAGCAATAAAACATGATATTATAGGCACTTGGTTTTTAAATTTTATAAAAAATTTTGAAAGCCATTTTTGGCCAAATTATTTTCATTTCCAGAATTTTTTTTCTTCATGATTTTGGTGTCGGATCAGGATCAATCAAGTATTTATATTAAAATAAATTGCATGTAAGTCTCGGTTGAATTTCTTTCTGTAGCACCCTCATACTAATACCGGGGGGGGGCACCCAGGGGGGAGTGGTACTGGGGGATACCTTTATTCTGATTATTATGTTGAAAATGAACTACAAAGTACGACTCTATATCCTTTCTTTGAAGAAAAAGATTAAAGGGTGCCTGCTTAGGCTTGGGTGTCACTTCCTTTCGTCCTGGTATTTCATCGATAGCGATTGCATTTGTACAACAGGCAAAGTATTGAAGTTAGATAGAATCTATACTTATAAGGAAGGAGATAATGTTGAAATTGTAAGACTTACCAATGTCCTCACAGAAAGAAGATACCTGTACTGCAGTCTTTTTTTCTTTACCAGGAATAAGATAATCACCGTCCGTCATACAATGCTGAAAGATGCGCCTGTAATTTGGAGTCTTTCTGATAATGGAGAGTTTGATGAGATTATGTCCTTCAGGCTTTGGAATACGGTAAACAAGGAAGAAGAACTTCTGGAATTTGATTTCTGATATATATCTTTCGTAACCATCTTAATTTTTAAATGTTATGGAAAAGGTTACGCTAACACGAAAAGAACTCTATGACTTGGTTTGGTCTGAGCCGCTATCAAGAATCGCAAAAAAGTATAAAATTTCTGATAACGGCCTGCGGAAGATCTGCAAGCGAATGAATATTCCAATACCTGCAATGGGACATTGGCAAAAAATCCAATATAATAAAAAGGTTACCATTGTCAAATTTCCAGAAAAGTATGACGGGCAAGACGAAATAGTGCTGCACGAAAAAGGATCAGATGATGTTGATTTGGATTCACCAATTGCTCATCAAAGAAGACTAACTCGAACTATTGAAGATACAAAGGATTTACAATTAACTGTTCCGGATAGAATGTCCTCAAGACCAGATAGTCTTATCAGAAGCACGATGGACTATTATGATGCAGTCCGAAGGTACTACAGAAGTCACCATGGAACCCACCCAGATAGAATCAATGTGCTGAATATCGAAGTTACTGAAGAAAACAGACCACGTGCATTAAGAATCCTTGACACTATAATCAAGGTACTCAGGGCGAGAAAACATGACGTAATAGCAGATCATTTTACAACATATGCAAAAATTGGTGATGAGCATGTAAAATTCAGGATTAGAGAAAAGCAAAGAGTTTCTGATGTTAAAACCAGCTATGGAGGACGACTGATGGAATCTACAGGGGAATTTGTTTTTGTAATCGATATAGGATCTTACACCCGAAAGGAAGTTAAGGATGGCCATGAACCAATCGAAACAAAGATCTCAACAATAATCGCAATGCTTGAGTTGGAAGGAGAAAGAATGAGGACAGAAAGAATTGAGTCCGAAATTCGCAGGAAACAATGGGAAGAGCAACAGAGAATTGAACGAGAACTGAGAGATAAACAGGAGAAAGAGGCTAAAGCCTTCAAGAAACTTTTCTTGAAAGCCGTACGGCTTCATCAGGCAAACATAATCCGGAATTACATTCAAACTGTTGAAAAAGATGCGATGAAAAAAGGTAATATTACTGAGGAGTTTACTCAATGGTTAGCCTGGGCAGAACAGAAAGTGTCATGGTATGATCCTTTGATCAATGGTCCGGACCACCTGTTAAATGATCATCATAAAACACATCTCTTTAAAGAGTTTTTAAAGGAGTGGCAGTAATGCTTATTATTCCCAACAATAAAAATTTTCTCTATGGAAATTATTATCCATTTATACAATGATACTGGAAAAAATTTGACTATTTGGAGTAAATAATTACTATTATTGGAATAAATTTTCATTCAAACACTAACGTTAGTGGAAATAATTGTCTGTTTTTAGTCTCTTGGTGGAAAATATTATCTATTTTTGTATTTAAACAGGATTATAATGGAAAATATTTTACCAATACATCTTCAGGAGATAATTTTCAGTTCATCAGATCAAAAAATCTCAAAGCAGATATCAAAACTTGAGAAAAATGGGAAGATCAGGAAAATTGCTCAACGAATATATTCTTCGAACCTTATTGACCCACCGGAAGCAATAATCCGGAGAAATTTATTTATTGTGCTTGGCAGACTTTATCCGGGCGCAATTTTAAGTCATCGTTCAGCTTTTGAATTTGAACCAACCAATGAAGGCCATGTATTCTTAACATATTCATATACAAAAAAAGTAAATCTGGCCGGTATCATTCTGAGGTTTCTTGAGGGACATAAAGCCTTGCCGGGCGATAATCTAATCTCTGGCGGATTATATGCATCACAGAGAGCAAGAGCATTTTTGGAGAATCTGCAACCTTCAAAAAATGTTAGTGGAAGTTCTAAGTGTTTGGCTGTAACTACAATAGAAAACAAATTAGAACAGATTATCAGGGTAAATGGAGAGGAAGAACTAAATAATATACGGGATAGAGCCAGGGAGATTGCTCCTGAACTCAAAATGGAAAAGGAATTTGAAAAATTAAATAAAATAATCAGTGCTCTTTTAACTACACATACTCCAAAAATTTTATCATCTCCTATTGCTGTTGCCAGGGCATTTGGATTTCCTTATGATCCAGCCAGAATAAAACTATTTGAGGACCTCTTCAGAGCATTAAAGACAAGTGAATTCAAAAACAGACCGGATAAAAATACTACTGCAGAATCCTTCCGCAATTTTGCATTCTTTGAAAGCTATTTTTCCAATTATATTGAAGGAACTGTTTTTGAAATAGATGAGGCAAAGCACATTATAGATTCAAATAAACCATTACCGGCCAGAAATGAAGACAGCCACGATGTACTGGGAACTTACAGGATAGTTTCGAATAAGGATGAGATGTCAGTAATACCGGCTAAAGCTGATGAACTGTTACAGATTATCATTTACCGGCATAAAATTTTACTGGAAGCCAGGCCTGAAAAGAATCCTGGTTTATTCAAGGATAGAAACAATTTTGCTGGCTCGACCTCATTTGTGGATTTTAATTTGGTACGAGGTACATTATTACAATCATTTGACTTACTAAAAGCACTTGATCATCCTTTTGCAAAGGCTGCATTCATTATGTTCGTGATGAGTGAAGTCCATCCATTCCTTGATGGGAATGGATGTATTGCAAGAATTATGATGAATGCAGAATTAGTTAAAGATGGGCAGTCAAAGATTATTATACCTACTGTTTATCGTGATGATTATTTAGGGACACTTAGAAAATTGACGAGACAAAGCGATCCCTTACCCTATATTTCAATGCTGCAACGAGCACATGAGTTTAGTGAATACATCTATGGAGACGATTATAATGTAATGTTGGATTATCTTAAACAATGTAATTCATTCATGGAACACACTGAAGCCAGATTAAAGATTATCAAAAGATAATGCTATTTATTGCAACATGACAGATTGAATAAATGAGAATCCAATCATTTTCTTTTTTGTCTGATTACCCATTTTATTGTTTTGCGAAATTTTCATGCAAATTCCTGCAAAATGGATTTATTGATACTTGCATGAAATAATTTTCAGGTTTGGATTGATATATGGTGATCGTTAGATGTCCCGAAAATGTTAAATACTCGGGACAAAAATATGAATTGATCAGGATTTTAAAATGCGTCATAAAGACTTATTGATGGTGAGTCTGCTTTGTACTAAAAATTCTACGAAGGTATCATTAAGCAATAATTTAGTGAAATATTTCCTTTCCTCAAATCACCTTTAACAGCCTGATTTTCCGGACAGTATTAATAGAATGCCCAGTGATTCCTGCAATGCGCCTGATAGATAGGTTACTTTTGTCAAGAAGATCTGAGATATTCTGATATTTAGTCAGCAAAACTGACGGATTGGACTTTGCCCCATCAACCCGGCCATTGTACACCCCTTTTATCTTTGCAAGCTGAATTCCCTCATATTGCCTAATTTTCCTCTGGTTGTTCTCCATCTCCGCTCCTATGCTCAGCATTTGCAGTAACATTTTCGCAACTGGATTCTCCTTGCCATTCTCCATGGTGAGCATATTAAACTGTTGGATATACAGTGCAATCCCTTTTTCATGAAGCAGTTCCACAAAGTTCAGTACATCGACCACTCTCCTGCCCAGGCGGGAGATTTCCGACACCATGACAACCTGAACTGGAGTTTTATCAATATAATCCATCAAGGTTTTAAACTCAGTTCTGGATCCGGATTTAATGGTTCCGGAAATTTTCTCCTGGAAGGTTCTTCTGACATGCCATCCCTTTTCCTGAGCAGCAGTTTTGAGATTTATAAGCTGTCGTTCATAATCCTGAGACAGGCTGCTTACTCTTGAATAAATAATTGCTTCCATGTGTATCATTTTTAGCGTTACCCTATTATTAATACGTTCTGGCTGTTTTTATGGCGTTTTTGCTTTGAAATCTGTATCAAATTGAAGTATACCCTAAAATTGATACCAACAACCCATACCTTATTCCAACTTTTATTAGTGGTATCATCTACGGCACTTTTCAATTCAAATCAATTGACAACATAAGGATATAAGGTGCACCTTAAATATGGTTTTGGTACTTTAACAACATATGCTGCGACAGGTATACCATCTTCTACTTCAATAAGAAGTAAATACCGATCAGGTGTTTCATAATCAACACAGAAATGCTCCTGGAAAAACTTGGTTTTCTTTTTCATTAGGCAAATATAATAAAAATGTCATAATTATATGGTAACAATAATGACATTATTATATAATTGCGTGGTAATAATTATGACAAATGATGAAAATTATTGAACTTTGATCAATCTCAGAATTATGTATCATTATCATTAAAATGAAATACGAGAGAAAATCACCAATATCGGGACCACACCAGCAGATCCTGTTGGCTATTGGAACAAGAATACAAGAGTTAAGAAAAAAAAACGGACTGTCGGTTGAACGCTTCTGTGCAAAAAACGATATACCGAGAATTTCGTACACAAATCTTGAAGCTGGCCGTAACTTTCATATGACTACTCTTCTGAAAGTACTGGATGCATATCCAGACATTAAGTCCCTTAACGATTTCTTTAAAAGCATTTAAGTTATTAATGGTAGATGTAATACGGATGAAAGAAATTTCCGAAATGCATCATTTTTTACTGAATGATGCTTATGCCGGTGCCACATTTTTAATGAATTATTATTGTGATTAAACGCATATTTGCAAACTAATCAGGCAGGTATAAAGTAAGGCATATATTTTAATTTGATTAATTATCAATCAGTTGCTAATAAACAGATGTGGTATATACAAGTTTAAGTACCTATAAAATCAAATATAGTACATATAATAATGATCCTTCTGTAATACGATGTGCAGCAATAACTTTCAATATTTTCTTCATCCTATACCTAACAGGTGCCATTTCAACTTTAAAGCTATTGCATAAAATGATTTTTGAAAACTGAAGGATTTCTTACCTGATAATCTGTCCAGGGCATTCTGCATTCTACCGGTAATTTGTATGGTACGATTTCCTCTATATCTGTGGTTAAATTTCATAATACAATTTTTGAGTTTTGAATCATCATAACCAGCAACACCGGCACTTGCCTTTAAATTCTTATAATATTTTTCATTACCACTCTCAAGATATCGGTAGTAAATCTGTCTGATAATGTTTTCATCAATCAGGTTATTATCCTTATAATGATTGTTCTGAAATTCTGGATTTAACTTACCGATTTCAGCCATTTCCATGAAGATTTCATCCATAACGCTGGTTTCCAAGTACACTGGCCTATTATTCTTATTGCCTGTTTTAATCATTTTATCTTTAAATGTAATTTTGTTGTAGGTTGAA
>JAGVVH010000471.1 GCA_019135895.1 Bacteroidota bacterium
CATTTTTGAGAAACGACCCATTATTCAAATAGTTAAAGAAGCTTATAAGCAAGAACCAGAACCTCTTTTATGCAACCAGTTGAATTTGTTCAATAGTTAACCGGACAGCCGTGAGGAAGGATATATAAAATGTCAGAACATGTCGAGTATGAAATATCAGATTATATTGATTATGGGCCATGCAAACCTAAACTAAAGACGTCGGATATTTTGATTGGAGGCATCCAGGTAACAGGTAAAATTGCCTTGGGGATTCTACGCTTATCTGCGAAAGCTGCCAAGGGTATGTATAATATCATTGAAAAGGAGCATCAAAGACGTGTAGAGGCAGAAAAAGAGAGAAAAATTATAGAAAGAAATAATTTACAACGTCACAATTCAGAGACTTTGAAGGAAGTTATAAACACCATTAATGGTGTACAGGAAATAATGAGACAAATTCAAAGTACCGGTAAGGGAAATCAAAATACTCATACAGCCTTTGTTAAGCAATCGTCATTTGAAGTACAAAGACTTACAAGCAAGAATGCATCAATAAGAAATACTGAAGAGGCGAATGCTGTCCGTGTAGAGATTGATCATCTACTGCAAGAATCGGAAAAATTTAGGCGTAAAGCCCATGAACAACATGTCAACTTACTGCTGATGCAAGAGAATGATACGATAAAAGAGACAATAAAAACAGTTATCTTGGTGAAACATGAGATTGAAAAAATGAAAAGCGATCCATTAAGTATGATGGTAGATGAAGATATAAAACCTTTAAGCGAGGGTGTCAGGCGTGCACAAGCACTGATTGATGCCAAATCTTATGATAAATCTAAAGATATCACTGATGAATTAAAAATAAAGATTGAAAAAACAATAAAAATCTTTAAGCAAAAGAAATCTACTTATCTACAAATATCTGTTTTTATAGACAAATTAAAGGGCTACATCTCCGATAATGTCATCAGATTCTGGGTTGGAGATAAAATGAATGCACTACAGAAGGACTGCGAAGTCCTGCGGGCAGAAATTACCAAAGATAAAACATATAATGATAAAAAATATATATCCCGCATTCAAGCTTATGACCAGGATTCACAGCAGCTTCTTGCTGAAGCAGCGGAAAAACAGGAAAACGAACTGGCTAGGGGATACCTTGTTAATAATTTTATGTTGCCAGCCATGAAAGAGGCAAAATTCGATGCAGCTTCACCAAAGTTACATGGTGGTAGAGATGGAAAAGTTGTTTTGATTGGTTCACGTGCCGGTCTAATAAGGGAACAGACTGTGACAATCCAAATCGATAGTGACTGTATAATCAGAACGGAAATTGATGGCGGTGATTCCAACGATGTTTCAAGAATTATTGAGGCAAAATTAGACAAAAGCAAAGAACTAAATGTCGCCTGCCGAAAGGTTACACAGGAGCTATTGGATCTTATTAGACAAAAAGGGTTTCCATTAGAAGAGACTAACCATGAATGGCACAACCCTGAAAGGATTGCCGAAGGCGAGAGGTTGAATCCGTGGCAGGAGCCTTATGATGCCTCAAAATAGGAGGATTTTTTATGCCCGAAAAAGCTTCTTCTTTTTTTGTAAACCAACTTGAGAAAATTTATTACCAATCAAAAGCGCTTATCATTCATGGTAATATTAAAGATGTTATCTGTTACAAGTCTCAATATTTTCGGATGGAAGAATTTCTTAATAAATTTTTTACGGATAAAGGATATCAGATGATCGGTCATTATGATCTTCTGGATGGACTCTATTTCAAAAATAGAAAACATAGAGACAAATATTACGAATTATATGAATCGTCTGATACAGCGAAAAAGAAGGAGAATGGTGAGGAGTATAAAGGCGCGCCTTCGCAAAAAAACGCAGCTGCAACCGAAAGCGCGGATTTGCATAAATCAGACAAAAACGTAT
Source organism: Bacteroidota bacterium (assembly GCA_019135895.1). GTDB lineage: Bacteria > Bacteroidota > Bacteroidia > Bacteroidales > WCHB1-69 > JAGVVH01. Next base: position 1,921 of record JAGVVH010000471.1, read on the forward strand.
ATAAAACAGGTGATATTTCTATGCTAGAGACACTCAGGAAAATTCGATCTGTTATGGATCATGATCAATGTCCTCCGACGGTTTTTATTATATATTTTCCCGAGTATCTCGTTGAAGTTGGATACATTAAAATGGATCAAAAACAGGCTTTGATTTTACTATCGAAATTAATCGCTATCATCTACCCCGTCAATGATTTACCCAAACTCGTGGTATTTGTGGCCGATAATATAGGAAATATACCACTGTCTCTTTATAAGGAAAATCCTTTCTGTAAGCAGATATATCTGACTTTGCCTGATAAAGGTGAACGACAGGGATTTATTGAAGTATTTTATAAGACTTTCTACGGCGCTGTTGATAAAAATAAAGCGGATAACATTGACAACTTGGCGGTTGCCACGGATGGATTGAACTTTTATGATATTGATATTTTAAGAACAATCTCTCATAAGGAAAAGATAGATATACATGATGAGAAAGCACTTATTAAAAGTTTTAAATTCAACAGCAGAAAGACGCCTTGGGATGACCTATCGAAAAAACACATAAATAATATGCAAGATGTTCTTCAAGAAAGAGTGAAAGGTCAAAATGATGCTATTAAAGCAATAGAAATAATTATAAAAAAAGCCAAGGTAGGCACGCCTTCCTTAAAAAATACCGACGTCAGCACCAAGCCGAAAGGTATTTTCCTTTTCTGTGGTCCAACCGGTGTGGGTAAAACATCCCTTGCAAAAGCTCTTACATACTGGCTATTCAAAGACGAAAATGCCATGATACGTTTTGATATGTCTGAATACAGCAAAGAACATTCTGATCAGAAGCTAACAGGGGCCCCGCCGGGATATATTGGTTATGGAGAAGGCGGTCAACTAACAAAAGCTGTTAAAAAGAAGCCATTTTCGGTTATCCTTTTTGACGAAGTCGATAAAATGGATTCTAAAATATGGGATATTTTCTTGCAGATATTCGACGATGGACGGCTCACAGATTCTTCGGGTCAAACAGTCTATTTTTCTGAGACGATCATAATTCTCACCTCCAATATCGGTGGCAGCACCCAACCTGCAGGTGACGACATTGATGAAATTCGTAAGCACTACATAAATGCAGTAAAAAGTTTTTTTAGAAACAGCAAGAACGATGGTGGAATCGGCAGGCCTGAGATTTTAAATCGGATTGGACCAGACAATATCATAGTTTTCAACCCAATAATAAGTAAAGCGGTTCAGGAAGAAATCGTCAAAGAAAGGCTATTTGACTTAAAGAAATGGTGTAAAAAACGGGAAAATAGTTTTGAGCTTGATTTTGATGACTCTGTCATAAAGATTCTCATGGCTGAAGAGGAAGGCTTTCCTAGAAATGGCGCACGTGGTGTAGAAAATTTAATTGAAACGCATATCATTGGCCAGTTAGCAGAATTTCTCTGTGATCATACAGATGATGAAATTATTGGAAAGAAGATACATGTTTCTTTACAAAAAGACGGTAACAAAATTGTTTCAGTTATTAAATAGCTTGATTCATACAAGATACATAAGCATTTGAGAAAAACTATCATGTAATCAGGAGTATCATTAATGAACGGAGTAAAAAAATGTCCGAGGTGTAAAATTCAATTACCAGCGGATATACAGCAGTGTATAAGGTGTAATTATGATTTTACAAATCATGATACTGAGAATACTGAAGATGAACTTTCAAGAACAATAAATAAACAGCCTCCAAGAGAAAGTATTCCTGATAATGATGGAACTTCTTCATCCCCAAATTTTGAAGCTAATGGCACATCGCAACCTTTTGATGATTCTGGAGGAAATAAAACCAGCGAACAAAAGGAAAACAATGCATCATCAAAGAGACGCCAGGATAGTGGGAGAAAAACTGTGAAAAGAAAAAAGCCAGTGCACCCGAAAAAGCCGAAGGTATCAGAACCAATTATAGATTCAATACCAACGATAGAACCAATTGTAGTGGATAGCAGAGATTTAAATGGACTGAGAAATAATGCTGGTACTTCCGGATCTTTTGGCAGTATCCTTAGAGAAATTTTTGTGTATAGAATCGAAACTCAAAATATAAAAATAGAGCAATCTCGGGTAGCGGCTGAGTTGGAAAGAGTTAGAGCACAAAGCCGTGCGATTGATCATGCAATAGAAGCAAAATTGAAACTTCAATTGAAAGATATTGAAAACAGGAAGATGTTAATAAGCGAAGGACTTAATCATATAAAAACGATATCTATGAACAGAAAGTATTCCAGAGACGAAATATCTAATGGTCTTAAAAATTTGCACAAGGAAATTATGGAGTTAATAAACAAAATAGACAATAATACGCAGTCAGCACATGTACAGCTACTCAAAATATTATCTGAAGAGCGGCAGGCATGGTCAAAATTAGTTGTTGAAAGCACTAGTCAGGATGTGGAAAGCGTAAAACAAGTGTCTGATATGATTTGTCATGCAATCACAACTGTTACTCATCAATTGGGATTCTCTGAACATAAGCTTATTACTGATGAGAAATAACATTTCGGAGATAATGATATGTGGTGGATTATCGGTAAAATAATTAGCGGGATTATTGGGGTAGCTGCCGAAATATTAAAACGGCTTCAGCAAGAAGTATCTGTTGAACGGCAAAGATGGGAAGATTCATATTCGCAATTATGTGAAGAAATAATTAACCAGCAACAAATAATTGAAAGGAAGCTTGGAGAAAATAAAGATCAGCTCACTTATAAAGAACTTAGCAACTTACATTCTGCATCTATAAAATCAGCGGATACAGTATATAGCATGCTTAAAGATGCAAGAAAAACATTGGATTGCATGGGACAGGCAATCGTTGATACTGCCATTGAAAGAAAGGCTCTTGAACAAAAAAAAAGAGGGGCATTTTTTAAAGGAGGTCTTGAACAACAAATTGTCAGTTTGCACAAGCTCCGCGATGAGATTCTTATTCCTGATAAAGATAAAGTAAAAGCGCAACGCGATAAACTATCTAAAGAGGTAACAAAATTAAACCAGCAAACTGCAATTTTGAGAGATTTAAAAAATAAATTAAGGAAAGAGGGCGCTCCATTACGCGAAGATAAAAAACAGAAACCAAAAACAGGGACACCCCATTCGATAGCTGAAAAAAAGCCTATCGTTTGTACACAAAACTTATTCTGGTTAATAAATACGACCATTATTAAGAAAAGTTTTAATTGGAAAGGGGCCAATGAATTTATCAATGCCCTTAATCGAAACAAGTACTTAGGTTACTCTACTTGGAGGCTGCCGCAAAGAAATGAACTAACAAACATTATAGGGACAGCGTTAAGCGACTATAAAAATTTCATGCAATATGGAGATATCGATGGAGAAGGAATTCCAAAATCATTTCTTAAACAGCATATAGACGGTCTTTATTGGTCGGCAAATGAAAAAAGCAATTATGGTCAATTCCTGATTCATATGTGGTCAGGCCACGCTGAATATGTGTCTGAGAATTCTGATATAGTTGCATTTATATGGCCTGTTTGTTCAGATGATGGTTATGCAAGTCGATATCGGTATACTCATATGTATTCAAAATTTGAATAAATTGAACTAATGTGAGTAACTTTAGACAATTTTCTTAATCTAAAAAACTTTTTTGCGGAGACATAGTATGCAAAAATATCCATCACCAATTGACGTGTTTCCTATGAGATTTTATCTAGGTGAACATGAAAATACTATCAAAGAAGTTATGAGTCGAATATTACACGGAGGACTTCTTAGAAAAACGAAATTTGCCATAATAATTAATTCTGAGAAATTAATTATGGACTTAAGCCGGGAGTTTGTAAGCACATCGGCGTCTAATCGTGAGCATATACGAGGCATTAACGACAATATATTGCGTAGGGCTTTACTCAGTGGTCAGTTTGGATATATTTTGGACCATAGAAATGCTGAAATCCAGAATGACAATAAGATTGTAGCGGATTACTTCAATATGGGGGAATTAAAATTACTTTTAGCAACATTTAGTATTATACATTGGCCGGTAAATGGAATTCAGGAAATGTATTTACCGCGAATACCAAATGATCAGTATGGGAAACCTGATTTATTTGGACTCGCGCAAATAGTAGGCAAAGTGGGCGATGAACAAGGTGGTTCCTGTACTATTTATACGGACGGAAAAAACATTGACATCGTGGCTCAAGCCCTTAATCTCAGTCCCGAAGAATACGAAGATTTACGAATCCTCAATAATAAAGACGGTTTCATGAAAACCATCTTTAAAGGGCTTTTAAACAAGTAGTACCTGTTCAAATGGCATCTTTTGATGACCGAAAAAACCTTTAAACAAAGCCGCATAGTGTTCACCGACAGTCATTGACAAACGATCTTGGTTAGGGGAAATGATTTACTATGTGGTTTCAATGAGTTGTTTTAATTGTCACAATTATTATTTTAGGTATTGACATCACTTGAAACCGATCATTCTATGGAATTGTAGAGGCGCTATTTTGTGGCTTGACATCCCTTTTATATTAGGAATTGAATAACATGAAGACATTTCTCGAAGAAATCCGGTTACCTGATGAAAAAAAGATTCTTGATTATCTGGAAAAAGTTTTAAACGTCGGCACGATCAGTGATTTGCTGAACTTTGATGCGAATCAGAAAAAGGATCACAGCATGTCCTCACAAATGCTGTTTAATCTTCCTCTGTCGCCTCAGGTGGGAGCCCACCTGTATGAGTTGACGCAGGAAATCCTTCAGTTGCTGGAATACACTGATCGCGAGGTATCCTTCTACATATCCAAAGATTCAAGCGTCAACGCGAAGACGTATTTCAACTGCAATGAAGAGGAGCCGCATTACGTTGTTTTCAACTCCTGCCTTGTGGAAAGGCTTACGGACGGAGAGATGCGCTTTGTTATCGGCCATGAACTGGGGCATCTGATTTACCGGCATACGATGCTGGAGTTCGTCATGGACCATCTTTATCCCAGATTTTCCATTAGATGATTTTGATCGAATCAACTGATTTGCGCGTGATAGTAGTTGAAAGAACGAACGTAACATGCTCTAATGGAAACCATTAGAAATACATTATGCA
>JAGVVH010000479.1 GCA_019135895.1 Bacteroidota bacterium
TAATTCCATACGTGGTTTATAAAGAGAAATATTTGTTGATCGTTCCCATTCTTATCCATTCATACAATCAACGATAGGGGGTTCGTATGAAATCGGTTCATCAGCTAATTCTTTTATCCAGTCTCGTCATATTAATTATTGTTGGGGGATGTTCCGACAATAGGAAAATAGATTATCAATTACAGGAACAATGTGGGAAACAGTGTAAGGAATGGTTCATAAGAGAATATGATGGAACCGGTTATTCTTACGTAAATCATTATAACAAAAAACTTAATAGGTGCTTTATTTTTGTATTTGGTTACTCTGGTGATGTTTTAAACGAAGTCATATTTGATATAAATGATAATACCAAAATCGGTGGTGTATCTGTTTTCCCAAATGGGGGAGTGTTTTGTTCTGTGTTGGATAAAGTATGTAAATCCAGAGGTGAATGGAAAAAACTGATAAAGCCTTACATGGAAGAATGACCTTTATTGTTGGAGGTGTATCAATGAAAAGAATAATTCAATTTGTGATTTATTTATTGTGTGCCTCTCTATTCATATCCCAGAGTTATGCCGAAAATATTTTCTATTCTGATTCCGATTATAGCATTAAAATCGCTGTCACAATTAATGAGAATGATAAAATCATTGGCAAACTAGAGTATTCCAACCATAAACCGCAGTTTCCGCTTCAGTTAGTTACAGTCGGTTCGTCACTTGGCATTATTCATGTCGAGCCTTATGTTTTTGAACTTCTTGAAAAGACGATAATTTCCAAGAACGTTCACAAGATTAGATGTCGCCCCTTAAATGATAAATACGGAAGCACGGAAATTACGGGAACCATTGATTTTAGCAATGAATTAAAACCCAAAATTAAACTAGTCAATGATAGCGGTCATACATACATTTCCAATATTACAGCAAAAGGAAAAAAGTTTCATAAAAAATACACACCAAATGTCTGGTTGGGACATTAAGCTATAGCTTATTTTTATCTCCGACCAGTCGCTGCAGCTGACCACAATTGCACTGCGCTCGATGCCAGCAGGTGAACTTGGATGTTAAAATACTTCATTTAACGGTAGTGACGGATAATTTTGTTCTTGAACTACCATTGCAAATCGGTGAAAAAGGATGTCTATCAAGTTCGATGAATCAATGACCCGAATCCTGTGGGCAATTGCTATCACGGGCTTTGCTCTGTCCCTGCCCTTTGCGATCTACTATGCACTCCGTTACGGCTTCTCTACAGTCGTCCTGGCTATTCCATTTGCGGGCACGATTGGAGCCTACGTGCTCGTTGCGGCTGCGGTTAGTCTCTGGGTCTTATGTTTTCTAATCAGTCGAATTATCAAAATCGTCTTCGATGGTATGATGCCACAGGAGGGTGATGAAACTCTGACATGGCCACAGAGCTTTATGAGGGCGGCAGTTCTATTGGCAGGGGCCATAGTGTTTTTTGCAGTCTTGTTTCCTCTGGTATCGGGAGGTCGCCTGCCGATAGGAACCATTCTTGAAAAACATCTTTCAAAAAGGTATTCGCCTGCAAAAGAATACCCACCAGCTCCAGCAGTAGAAGCCCCGGCAGCACCAGCGGCTCCAGCAGTAGAAGCACCATCAGCACCGGCGATGGAAGCCGATGATGTGTCAGTGAGTGGCTTCACAAATCGAGAGTTAGCAGACTACCTTGCCCAAAAAGCAAATTTTAACATTGTCGGGGCAAGAGAGGCCGGATATACTGATAAAGAGATTATTGAATACCTGATGACAAAAGATTCTCTTCCTCCTGCGCGAGATGGCTACTAGTGGGTTCCGGTTCAGCAAGAGGAAAAATAGGAAATACGAAAAAGATTTCTATTGTCTGTCCACGATGTCCTGGCACTCAACAATTACGAAATATGCCTTATAGAAAACGGAGCGTATATGGCAAACAAGGAAAGTCCTATTGACCAGCTCATGAGCGCCAGTCAACGCTCTTTGAGACCGGAGAACAGACCAACCAGAGAGGGGGCGATAAGAGCAATCTTGCACTCGGAAGCAAGGAAGGCAACATTGGAACTAGGGGCAGCAATGAACTCACCGATACACAAGGCGATGAACAAGTTGGCGCAGTCGGTGTGGGAACTGGCCGAGGCAGAACTGAAACTGCCGAAGTAAACGTTAGTTTTTGTCTATATTCGAGATAGGTGCTGTTTTTTCAGCAGGAACTTCTTCCTGAAATCCACAAAAATAACATTACTTTACTCATGCAATCTTCAATTGGCATTCATTAATGTAGGTTTTTCACATCTGACAAATTTTCCATAATATGCCAACTTGGCTTAAGTATGTAATCGTTACCGAAATCGTTTACAAATCATCGTGATAAAGGTATTTTACAATCAATAAAAATATTACTTGACATATAAATACACATATGATATTTATATCTACAAATAACGATAAACATACACCCTAAAAGGAGTTTCAATATGAAAAAGAAAATTAGCAGGTCACAACAGATACCAAAATATGGCACTCCAATTAGATCAACACTCATATCTTACTTAACTGCACTTCCGGATTATCAAGAGGGACTTCGCAAAGGATTTCCCCTTTTTACCACTAAAGAACTGGATGAAATCAGGGATAACTATAAGGATGGATTGACATGGAAAGATATTGATAAAATATTATCAGCAAAAGGTATATTTTTTAAGAAAGCAACCTTTCGCAAATACATACAAGAAGGGAACATCTCTAAAGCAATCGGTTATAAAAATACGGAAAATGGAAGAGTGGCAATTTTCCCAGTGGATACAATTTCACATATTAATTTCATCCAATATTATTACAAAGTAATTGATGGTGAGCACATAGATAACATCTTAGAAATAATTAAAGATAAAAAAATATCATATCTTGAAGTTATAGAGAATAATTTAGCTTGGAAAGATAATATATATGCATCAATATTTGATTATATCTGCCATGGCGATGGAGATACTGCGGATGCTATCAAAAAGGCTCTTGGATGCAGGCCACATGATCGTGACAAGTTTCTAAAAATCTTAAATGATATTAACGACAAATTTGATAAGACTATCCGTAATGATATTGATAAATTTGTGTCTCAATTACAGAAAATGTATCTAACCGTTTTCGAAATTACTGATGATAATCAAGGAGGACAAGATGAATAAAACCAAACATTTTATGAAGAGGCAGCAGCAACGCGGTATTTCTAATAATTTGTTAGATATAATCGAAAAAGAAGGAAAATATCTGAGAGCACCAGGTGGTGTAATTAAAATACATCTAGGAAACCGTGAATACCAAAATTTGGTGGCAAAGATAAAAAGATTTCTTCAAATTTTAGATAAGGCAAAAGGAGGGACAATAATAATAGATGATAGTGATATCTTAACCACATACAAGAAATATCAATAAACAGGAGTGCTGATTATGCTAAAACTTAGTAGCCTTGACTCCAATTGGGAAACGATAGCTTTTTATCTAATAGAGCCATTAATTAATGATAAAAAACGACGATTTTCAAGGCAACAAATATTAAAAGATATTGATAATGTTACCCCACTACTTCCAGTTATAGGTCACAAAAAAAACCCACAACATACAGAGGAAAGCTTTCAAAGAGCCTTGGAAAATATGCGAGACAAAAAATGGTTAAATTTTTTGGGTGGCGGATATACTGGGGAATATGAATTAACTGATACTGGCTATAACATATTACAATATATCAAAAAAGATTTTAACAATATCAGAGAAAACGTCGCGTATTTTAGAGATATATCAACAAAAAACAGCAAAAATAAATATATACTTAGGAAGAAAGGTCATCATACATAAATTTATTATCACCTCAGGCCGGAAGAGAGGGCGTGGAAATTCATGGTACAGCACGCCAGACAAATATTTTTAAGCAATATCAAATGATTATGGTGGTTTAACGACAGTTGCCATGATACACTAAATCAAAAATAAATGTGAAAAATGAAAAAAATTATTTCTATTATCTCAATGATACTTTTAATACAGGGCTTACTGGTATTCCTGTATGCGAACGCAATAGCTGCTAATGTCAGTATAGATCAAAAGTCGATTCAGATACCATCTTCAACAGCACAGAAATTATTTTTTTCCGCCAAAGATGATCTTTTGCAGTTGCGCATGCTGATTAGAAATGGGCGCGCCCAGAAGTCTGTCGGATCAGGATTCCTGATCGGTACCAGCAATTTGGTTGTAACCAATTATCATGTAGCAGTAGTTTCAGAGATTGCTCTAGAGCCGGATATCTACGTTGGCGAATTCGTGGACACCCATGTGACCTTACCCCTAAGAAACTGAACCATTTGTAATTTGAGACCTATTAGAACAGGTCATAAATTAAATATTAAAGAGATTAAGATGACCAAAACAATATTCAACTCCGTTCGGTTTATGAAAATTCACCTCGTAGATTATGGCATTTTCCGAGGGTCAAATAGAATTGAATTCAAGCAGCATCAAACCTTGATTTGCGGAATGAACGGAACAGGGAAAACAACTATTGCTAATGCTCTTGCACACCTTGATCCGGCGCCAGGAGTAAACCCTCACATTCTCGCGGATTCTCCGAAAATGTCCGTAGAGGTGGAAACGGTAGGCAACCGGGAGCTTATTAAACAATATGCTGATATAATTTTTCTTGGGTGTGAATTTGAATTAATGGATAATCAAGAAGCTATATTTAAAAGCATTGAGAGTAACCAGCACAGAGAAGAAATCAAAGATGAAGCAAGATCAATCTTTCATGTCCTGTTGTCAGAAAAACCATGGAAAACAAAAATACCTGATGATCTAAATTATAACATTATGCCGGCGAGTGAAAAAATGTGTCTTGGATATGCTTTTGCCTTTGCAGCCCGTAAAGTATTGAACATTGACATTCCTTGCGTTTTTGATTCTCCGTATGGAATGCTTGACATAGAGTTAAGAGACGGAGTTTGTGCATTTCTGAAAAAACAATCTTATCAGCAGATAATGCTTTGCTCGGAAAATGAAATTGGCAAAGAGGATAAGGCACACTTTACGTTAAATTATATAAACAATTCTTCGCAAGTAATAAAGAATATGATTTAATATAGATTCTCCTTGGGCTGGTGCTCTAGTATTTATGCAGCAGTAATTGGTTACATTAATAGAAATAAAATAAAGGAATTGAACAAGATTTTATAACCTCAAATTAACTGTTCGTGGTGGACTGATGTTTGGACATGCCCTAAAGGTTATCAGCTTTACTATACCGCTGCGCAGATGGACAGAGTATTGCGAAATTCATACAGATTGAGGGCAATGGAAGCAGTTTAAGTATATTACTGTAAAATAATATTATGCTTTTACGATCTGATCCAACGTACGTCAAAAATGTCGTAGATTTCGACGTTATTGTCAAATAGCACAAGCTTATTATGTAACATATTTAATATTATTAATAAGTTATAAATGGCATGGAAATGGCTATAAATAAAGCAAGGTTATTTTTTACAGAAATATTCAGTGATGCATGGAATGAACAAACCTAAAATACTGATTGTTGATGATGGAGAATCGCAACGCTTTGTGCTCAAGGGGTTTCTGCTCCGCGAAGGCTATATGGTTGGTGAGGCAGAAAACGGCATCAAGGCTCTCGAATGTGTAAAAGATCATCATTTTGACATTATCCTTCTTGATCACAAAATGCCGGGCATGAACGGTGTGGACGTGCTGAAAGAAGTCAAAAGAACGAATCCCGAAATTACCGTGGTAATTATTAGCGCCTACGGCACAATTGAACGTGCTGTGGAAGCAATGGAAGCAGGGGCTTTTTATTATATTACAAAGCCGGTTGAGCTGGATAAACTATTGATTCTTTTGGACCACATTTCCAAGCGTCATTCTCTGACGAAAAAGGAAAACCAGATATTGCACCAGGAATTGGAAAATAAGAATGGTGTAATCGACACCATCAGCAATCGGCGCCATCAAAAAGAAGAGAACATAACAGGCAACGAGCTGGCCCGCATGCTGATGCGTTACTTAAATTCATGCCCTGATAATTACATGACAACGTGAACCGACAAGGCGATCTACTGCAATTTTGAAGAATGAGGATGTGCAAAAAAAATATGTCTATTAAAACAAACATCATATTTGTTTGTGCCCTTTTTCTTTTCCTATTATTGCACAGCGAAGCCATGACAGATGATGCTAATGTAACGAGCATTGAATCTGAAACATTTTTCGCAGACATTAATAGAACAATGAAAAGAAATGATTTTAGAATAAGCCCAGATCTAAAGCGATTGGCATATTTTAATTGGTCGTGGGGGAAACAATCAGTCGTCGTGGATGGCCGGCAAGGGAAAGAGTATGATGATATAGGTTACGGTGCTCTCACTTTCAGCCCTGACAGTAAACGCGTGGCCTATATTGCCGGAAGTGCCAATAAGAGATTTGTCGTTGTAGATGGTCAGGAAGGAAAACATTATGACGGTATTCATATTCATTATTTTACCATTCCCTCTGGAAACACAGGTGCGCCTGACCTCATCTTTAGCCCTGACAGCAAACGCGTAGCCTATATTGCTGCAATAGGAAACAAACGACTATATACATATATTGACGGAACAGGCGAAAAGATGTTTTCCGTCGTGGATCACAAGGAGGGAAAATACTATGATTTCGTCTGCTCAACCATCTTCAGCCCGGACAGCAAACACCTTGCTTATCTCGCGGTAAAAGGTGAAAAGTATTTTATCGTCGTGGATGGTCAGGAAGGCAAACATTATGATTCCACACATGAGCCAATCTTCAGTCCGGATAGCAAGCGATTTGCTTACATTGCCGAAACAGGCGGCAAGACGCATACTGTCATTGATGGTCAAGAAGGCATGCGTTATTATCAGATAGGTGCTCTTATATTTAGTCCGGACAGTAAACACATTGTTTATATTGCCACTGATACAGATGGCAAAGTTTTTCCAGTTGTGGATGGT
>JAGVVH010000130.1 GCA_019135895.1 Bacteroidota bacterium
GGGGTTCTGTTGGCATTCTCTTCAAAGCTCACAGTAGCGATATTAAATTCAGTTTCACCATCTCCCTGGGCAGGGATATAATCACCTTCCTCCATCAAACTCAGGGAATAGGTTCTCCAGTCACTTCTTACCAATTCAAACGTAGCGAAACGGCAAATAATAGGTTCTTCAAAATCTTTTAAAAAGAGTCTCAGAAAACGAATAGAGTTAAAACCACTGATATCGCCCACCACCTTATCGGGATTTTTAATCGGAATTCTAAATTGGTACCACTTAGTTGTGGGGCGGCTTCCATCCGGCAGTGGTTCCGGAACAGCTTCATAAACATCCGTAATATAATTTTCACCAACCACCATATTGTCAGGGGATAAATTCACCACATACTGATAATACTTCTCATCTTCACTAAGGGTATTATCATTGTTAACATCCTCCAAATTGGGAATACTATTGGCAGCAGTCGGGTAAGATTCAGGACTTTGTGCATCAGTAGGAGAATTCCCTTCTGAATTATTATAATGTTTATAACGTTCAGAGATTTTGGTATCCTGATCATCATAATCACCTCCTCTAAAATAGTGATAGTTATCTGCCGAGGGGTCAGAATATGCCTTTGTATAAGCACCTGAGGAGCTTCCAAAAGTGTTTTCAAGCATTTGAAGATATTCATCCCTGAAAAAAGATCTTTCTCTGTCATCCTGCAGACCGTCAAAGCCCACATCCTGATATTGCCTTGCATTTCCATCATTATCAAAAGCATTGACAATTTGCTGGATGGTAGGAACCCTTCCCCAAACCGTAAATTCGACATTTTCATCTGAACCATCTTTCGGAAGTCCGTTTTCAAAGAATTTAACCCCATCTCTAAGAATATCTTCCGAAACATCTCCCAAATTAAAATACATCTTACCCCCTTTATGATCAGGATTTGTAATAAAAGGATCCATCATCCAAAATTCGATATATTCGTAATTGGCAGACTCAAAATCTGTATTATCCATTTTTCTCATAATACCACCCCAACGAGTTTGTGGATCCCGCAATGAACCATCATCATTCAGCCCTGAAGAATAACCTTCAGAACCCGAAACATCAAAATTGTATGGTCCTCTTTCTTCCGGATAGTAGGCCAAATTAAGAACCGACATATAAGTAGAAAGTGTGGTACTGGCTTGTTCTTTATAAGGGAAAAGTTCTGTTTCATAGACCGCCCTTGCATAAGGTTGAGACTGGTCTTCATTCGTAATATTTGGAGGAGTCGCATTATTGTCGTTATAAAAAAGCTGGTCGATAATATACCAGGCCAATTTAGCACGATTATATCCAAGATCTACGGTCGATTTTGTAGATTCAAAATCATCAATATAAGTAGTACCTTCTTTTCCTATTGCCTTAGAATGACCGGGAATAAAATGGGCAAATTCTCCTTCAAGCTGAATATTAGATTCAGTAGTAGTACTATGGAATGGCAAGAGATCTACAATCTTCGTAATAATAGGAACTTTTGTCTTATAAGCAAAATTCATTCCCCATATTACATTATTGATAGGTTCATCCCCGTAATTTACTTTCTCCGTATAAGGTCTTTCTCTCAAATTTAAAAGAGTTGCCCCGATATTAAAGTTGGGATTAAACAGATAATCAAAGTTTACTCCGAACATTCTTTTCTTATTGAGGGCATAAGTTGACTTATTTTCAATATTAATAGTAATCGGTGTTCCCGAATTGAGCACTCCTTCATTCACAATAGAGACAGTTCCCATACTGTAATTGACGGTAAAATCTACATTTTCTGTAAGTGGAATTCCTCCCGCACTAACCGTAACGGATCCTTCGGCAATATTCATTGCATTTAGATAATACTCTGAACCGTATGAAGATTTATAACTTCCTTCCAGATAATATTTATTTTTACCAGTAAACTGTTGTGCAATGGTCTTAGTAGTGGTATAAAGGGAGTCAAAAGCATATTTATCGGCTATTGCCGGATCGGTCAGCACCGCCCTTAAATCCGCTCCAAATGGTTCTACTGTCGGAAAGAAGATTCTTCCGTTTGATGAATTGATAGTTCCACCCGTTGTGGCGGCATTGTCGATAAAATCAAATACTCCATCAGGATAAGGATCTTGTTGCAGATTCAAATTATCCATCCCCATCAGACGAATCAACGGAATTCCTTTTTGAGGTCCGGTATTAAAAAAACCATTTGCAATTCCCTCTTCATCTCCCGTATATAAAATATTCAACCTAAAATCTTCGGAAGAAACCTGATAAGAAGAGAGGCTGTAAACATTTTTCATCATCAATTTCCATAAAGGAGACTTCGTATTAAGAGTAGTACTTTTCAACAATTTAGCCCGAATACAATTAGGGGCCGAAACCTCATTGGAAAATTCTCCTACCTGATAAACTCTACTATCTCCAATGACAGTATATTGAAAAGCAACCGCTAACACCTGATCCGCACTCAATGCGCTGTTCAAAGAGATGAAACCCAGTTTTGTATTGACCGTATATTCCGAAGAAGTTCATAATCAACACCGGAAGTAAGCCCAAGAGCTCTTAAATTGTTGCTGACAACACTGATATCGCGGATAAGAGAAGTATCTACCATCAGTGGAAGGGTATTGGTACTATTGTCTGGATAACTTCCTCCTGCATAACTAAACAGTGATGACTGAGGGGAGCTTTCTCCCAAATCGGTAAAAGCAATGATATTCCTATTATCAGTAGTAGCTGCTCCAACAGTAGTACGCCATACTTCAATCTTGGTAATCACAATGGGGGATCCCACCAACGGAAGGGTTTTTAAATAATCATTATAATGATCCCTGAAAAACTGCCCTATAAAGAAGTGTCTGTTCTCTTCATATTCATCTGCCTTAAAGTTAAAATCAGTAGTCTGTGCTCCGCCGGATACAGTAATAGTCTGCTTTTCTGCATCCTGAACGGAGGCCACTGCGGTAACCATCAATTTCCCGAATTTCAACTGCGTCTTTAATCCGAAAAGGCTTTGACTACCGGTGATCAAACTGCTATTTAAAGGCAACGTCACATCTCCGAATTCCAATAATTGAATAATATCATCCTCTTTCCCCTCATATTTCAATTTCATCTTATTATCAAATTCAAAATTGGATTCGGTATTATAATTAAGATTAAATTCTATTTTATCTCCAACTTTTGCCAACACATTAAGTTGAATATTTTCATCAAAGTTAAACTGGGTAATTTTCCGCTTCCAAAAATACTTTCAAAGATATCCCCGCCAATTCTAAGTTGAGGAATTAATCCGCTTCCGGTTCTACTAACGCCACTTGAATAGCCGGCTCCTTTATTCCGCCAGTAATTCCGAATTTCATTGCGTAAATCATAATCAATATACTCGTCAACATCCATATAAGCTCCCGGTCCGTATGGAACCGAACCGGTCATATTCTGAAAGTTATAAGTATTACTTTCAGGATCATATTCAACATAAGTTGAAAGACTTGGAGGATTATTTAAATGGAAAGGCGAAAAGTAATCATATTCATTCAAGGGATTGTTTTCCGGTTGGGGAAGGGGCACCCTAAGTCCTGTATCGGGAGGTACAACCTGAACATCCATTATGTCAGGAAGAGTTGAATTGAGCTGCTTAATATCATCTGCGCCACTTGACAAAAAGTCCGTATCTCTGCCGGCACTACCTTTCGGCGCCGGAATAGCCCACAGCGCAGAATAAAGCGCAACAACCACAACAGCCGGAACTATATAAAATTTTAATTTTGTAAGAATAGTCACTTTATCAATATTCCTTTAGTACTATAACACTTTCAAAGCCTTCTTAATCAATTCCTCAACAGAAAGATTGATCCCTTCCGAAGAGATGATCTTATCTAATACATTTTCAGCAGGATTTTTCGAAAATCCTAATGATACCAATGCAGATAACGCTTCGATTTTACTATTATTGTAAGACAAGGACATTTTATCACTATTTTGAGTGGCAACTTTAACAAGCTTATCTTTTAACTCAATAATTACTCTTTGTGCCGTTTTAGCGCCAACTCCTTTCACTGATTGCAATAAACGAACATTGTCGGTAGCAATGGCATTGGTGATCTCATTTACATTCAAAGAAGATAAAAACAACAAGGCAGTATTCGGACCAATCCCGTTAACTCCAATCAATAACCTGAATAAAGAACGTTCCACTTCATCATAAAAACCATAGAGAGAATGAGCATCTTCTTTTACAACATAATGGGTGAGCAATGTAGCTTCATCAAAATCCTTAATAGAAGAAAATGTTGCCAAAGAAATGTGAATCAGATAAGCAACCCCACCTGCTGTTTCCATCACCACATAAGCAGGATTTTTAACAGCCAATTTGCCTTTAATATAGGTTATCATGTGCATTTATTATTT
>JAGVVH010000341.1 GCA_019135895.1 Bacteroidota bacterium
ACAGCTTTATGGAATTCCTTAAGCAGTCGCACAATGCGCTATTCATAATGGTGGGCGAAGGTGAGGATTATGACAAAATAAAATTGTATATTTCAGAGAATAAATTGGCTGATAAAATCTTATTGACAGGGAAAAAAGGCGGGGAAGAAATAGCTTCATATCTCAATGCTTCGGACTTGTATATAATGGGATCGTACAAAGAGGGATGGCCTACAGCTCTTATGGAGGCAGTTGCATGCGGAGTGCCGGTATGTGCTACTGATTTCAGTTCCGTGGATGAAATCATAATTGAAGGAGTTAATGGTTATATTATCAGAGACCGCGACGAACAACAGTTTGCGAAAGGGATGCTAAAGGCAGCTCAACTGCAGAAACCAGTGAAAAACGATCATGTTACACGGTATTCCACTGACAGGTTGAAGGAAGATATTTTAAATCACTGGCAGCTTATTTAAAGGTTAAACCGTATTAATGGATGCCAGACAATGATAAAACAGGGACAGGGCTCACCGGGAATGGAGAAGAAGTGAGTTTCTGGTAGTATTAAGACAAAGTAATATAGTATTCAAGAATAATGTCACCAGATTTTACAGATGTTGTTATAGGGGAAGGGCCGGATGAGGTATTCATCTTCAACATCAGGATTAATCCCTTGAGACGGTGCGAATTTTTGTCGATCATTGAGCATGGTATTAAGAACAGGAGGCAGATTGCACAGTTTGGTGTTAACTCAGCCACTATAAATGATATTGTTAGAAATGACGAGTTCAGGGATACAATCAATAATGCCGATCTGGTTCATATTGACGGCATGTCAGTGGTATGGGCGCTACGGTCTTTTGGTTGTCCAGTGCCGGAGAGAGTGGCTACTCCTGACCTTGCCGATGATATTCTTGCCATGGCTGACCGTGAACGGATGAGTGTTTTTCTCTTTGGTGCACATGAAAAGATCCTTTCATTGTGCCGAAAGAATATTGAAAAAAAATTTCCAAACATCATAATTTCAGGAAGTCGTAATGGTTATTACAGTCCTGAAGAGGAGAAAGGCATATTTGACCTTATTAACAAAGCCAATCCTGATATCTTGCTACTCGGCATGTCCTCGCCAAAGAAAGAGCTCTTTTTTGAAAGCTACAGGCATAGGCTGGAGGCAAGGTACATACTCGGGGTAGGTGGTTATTTTGATATTATGTCAGGTCTGATCAGGAGAGCCCCGCGATGGATGCAGGATACGGGCCTTGAATGGCTGTTCAGACTGATGCAGGAGCCAAGAAGGCTCTGGAAGAGGTACCTGATCGGAATATTCCAGTTCTTCTGGTTGGTAACAAAGGAGAAATTCAGGAGAGCTTTTAACCGCAAGAAGGAATAGATGGTTATTGATCACATTTCATTTGCCGTCAAGGATCTGGAAGAGGGCATCAGCTATTGGAACCGTGTTTTCGGTTACAGTCAGTTAACCGGAATTGTGGTCAATTCCCGTCAGCTTGTAAGGGTTGTTTTTCTTTCAAAGGAAGGCAGTATTACTATTAAGCTAATAGAACCCACCGCAGGCAATCTATCATTGCAAAACTTCGTAAACAGAGGAGGGGGATTTCATCACGTTTGCTTTCGATGCAAGGATATTACTACAACTGTGGCTGAATTGAATTCAAAGGGACTACTTACCCTGGTTTCGCCTCAACCGGGAGAAGCATTCAATAACCATAACATAGCTTTCTTATTGGGCAAATATGGCCTAAATATTGAACTGATTGATACAGTAGAGAAGGCGGAGATGATTAAAAGCTCGTTAGGGTAAATCGATAAGCGCCGAGGGTGAAATCAAATCATAACTGGTTGTTCTTGTCTAACGAACTAATCAAGGTGAGGAATTATCTATGCCTTAATGTCATATTTCTATTTGGCTGTAAACTTTTTACACAATAATTATCTCTTAAAGAAGTTTTAAAATTTACAACAAGATCTTTAGTTAAAGACAATTTAGAAATCATTGGCATTTTACCTGCTTAAGCATCAGTTAAAACTACTAATTTCTTAGATAATGATGAGTCTTTCAGCAGCACGGGACAAACTGTTTCTTGATAAAACGGAGAATACTCTGGTTCAACTTTTCAGATACACATTTGTTGGGGGATTCGCTTTCGTTGTGGATTTTGGAACCTTATTCTTACTTACTGAAATCTTCCACATACATTATCTACTATCTGCCGCTATGGCTTTTATTCTGGGTTTAATAACAAATTATTTCTTAAGTATTAAGTGGGTTTTCAGTATAAGGTCTATCGAAAATAAGAAAATTGAATTTTTACTCTTCAGTATTATCGGTCTGATTGGTTTGGGATTGAACGAGCTTTTATTATGGATATTTACAGATCTTATTCTAATTCATTACCTACTTTCCAAAATTATTACTGCCATATTTGTTTACCTCTGGAATTTCATCGGCAGAAAGTATCTGCTATTTAATAATAAATAAACCACTTTATGCCAAAAACAGCCATTATCATTGGTGCTGGGCCAGCAGGCCTTACAGCCGCATTTGAGCTTGTAAACAGAACTGATATAAAACCTATAATACTTGAGCAAACCACTGATATTGGTGGTATCTCCAAGACTGTTAACTACAAGGGGAATAGGATGGATATAGGGGGCCATAGATTCTTTTCAAAATCTGATGTGATAATGAATTGGTGGCAATCTATTATGCCCTTGCAGGGTTCTGTGGCAAAGGATGAAATATTGAAGGAGATACATTATCATAAAAAGTCTACCCAGGTTAAATTGATTCCAAACGGACCTGATCCTGAGGTTACGGATAGGGTAATGCTCATCAGAAACAGGCTTTCACGTATTTTCTATTTAAGAAAATTCTTCGATTATCCAGTAACTTTAAACGGTAGGACAATTTCAAATCTTGGCCTCATTCGAATTTTTAAAATTGGCGTATCATATTTAAGAATTAAGATATTTCCTGTGAAGCATATTGAAACACTGGAAGATTTCTTTATCAGCAGATTCGGCAAAGAGCTTTATAAAACATTTTTTAAAGATTATACGGAGAAAGTCTGGGGGGTTCCATGTAATGAAATCGCAGCAGATTGGGGGGCTCAGAGGATAAAGGAGCTGTCAATATCGAGAGCGATTCTTCATGCTATCAGGTCATTTTTCAAGAAGGATTCAACAATTGAGCAAAAAGATACTGATACAAGCCTAATAGAACAGTTCATGTACCCCAAATATGGTCCTGGGCACATGTGGGAAACTGTAGCCACCCTTATTGAGGAAAAGGGAGGAGAGATCATTAAAAATGCAAAAGTGATTGGGCTGAAAATCATTAATAACAAAGTCACAGAGTTTGAATATGTAACTGGTAATGAATTTAAAAAGCATGCCATTAAGGGTGAGTATTTCTTCTCTACGATGGCGGTGAAGGATTTAATTGCTGCCATTGGAGATGTCGTACCTGATGAGATAAAAGAGGTAAGCAATGGTCTTCAGTACCGTGATTTCATTACCGTAGGTCTACTGCTTAATAAACTCAAAATAAAGAACGAGACATCCAAATTGACACTATTTGGTCTGGTGCCAGATAATTGGATC
Organism: Bacteroidota bacterium; assembly: GCA_019135895.1. Lineage (GTDB taxonomy): Bacteria > Bacteroidota > Bacteroidia > Bacteroidales > WCHB1-69 > JAGVVH01. The sequence goes on from JAGVVH010000341.1 coordinate 3,601, forward strand.
TATATTCAGGAACGCGATGTTAAGGTCGGAAGACTTCAAATATTCAACAATTGGTCCCCGTATATGGTATCTGACTTAAGTAAAGTTTGGATTGGAATGGAATATTTCTGCAAAGAAGGTGATGAGCTCTGGTCAATGTCTGATGATGAATTTACCCAATTTGCGATTGCCGAACTGCACAAGATAGACATAATTGAGAAAAGCGACGTAATTGACAGTACTATTATCAGAGTGCCCAAGACTTATCCTGCATATTTTGGAACTTATTCTCAATTTGATATGATAAGAGATTATACCGACCGTATTGAAAATCTGTATCTTATCGGCAGAAACGGAATGCATAAATATAATAATCAGGACCATTCAATGCTCACAGCGATTACCTCAGTCAACAATATTATATCCGGACTTAAAACAAAGGAGAATATCTGGAATATCAACACCGAAGAAGAGTATCATGAAAAAAAGTAAGCCCTGGCAGTTCATTAAAGGTCATGGATTATTGTTAATAATTATCCTTGCCTTTGTTTATCGCATGATATTCTTTGTCTCTCTACAACCATGGAATTCAGACAGTGTTAGAGATGAAGTAATAATTGGGGATGCACTAGAGTATCATCCACTTGCAGAATCCATTCTGCAAAGTAAATCCTTCGAAAATTTCACCTCTCTCAGAACACCTGGTTATCCATTGTTTGTTGCACTGATCTACAGTTTTTCCGCATCCAGTGTTTGGTTGGTTCTACTGTTTCAAATAATCATAAGTCTTGTATCGTTATATTTGGTTTACAAAATCACATTGTTGGCTGCCTCTCGCAAGGTAGCGCTCTTAGCAGCGTTTCTATTTTCGATAGATACAACACAGGCAGTGTGGACGGTTGAGTTATATACCGAGACACTTTTCTTATTGTTTTTTTTGTTGTCCATATACTTCTTATGCAAGAATATTCAAGAACGAAAGAATTTTCACATTGCTTTAAGTGCCATTTTCCTTGGGGTAGCAACATTAATCCGCCCAATTTCATCGCTGTTTGCTGTAGTTGCAATCCTAATAATCCTTGTAATTCAAGAAACTAAATTATTAAAGCGGATATTAAATGGGATTCTTTATTTGCTCCTATTTCTCATAATCTTGTCGCCCTGGTTAATTCATAATTATTCAAAGCATGGTGAAGCCAAGCTATCTTCGATATCTGGTTTTAATTTGCTTTTCTACAACGTGGCTTTTACGGAGGTCTCAAAATCTGGCAGGACTATCTCCGAAGTACGTAGTGAATTGCACGAAGTAGCAGTGAGGCAAGGGGCTGATACAGTGAGCCGTCATAGCTTTGCCAATTCTGATATTTACACTGGGGTAGCAAAGGAATATATTCGGGCGAATTTTTTTCAATATGTCAAGAGACATCTGATGGGGACAGTCAATATGTTCGTAGGACTTGGATCACAAAAAGTTGCTGAAAAGCTTCATGTCGAATTAGGGACACGAAATCCCGAACCATTTGGAGGGCCTGGAATATTTAAACGTGCAATTAATTTCGTACGGGGGAAAACCCTTGCTGGCTTATTAATTGCTGTTTTGCTTGGTTTGTCATTATTAGTAAATTACATTTTTGCTGTGTACGGGGCCTTTTTATTTGACAGGAACAAAGTACTTATTCTTATATTGTTCATTCTTATTATCCTATATTTTGCCGCCTTAACAGGTGTTGTAGGATATGATAGGTACAGGATACCATTCATGCCATTCATTAATATTCTCTGTGCGATGGGATTGATAAAGGCATTTGAAAGACTAAAGGTTAGGTCAAATTACTACTCTGGTAAATAGTCGACCCTTAACAAGTCATGTTTTTCAATAATTCTGTACAGTAGCATATTTTACCGACCAGTTGCCGGTCAGTAAATCCAGGACAAAATAAATGGCTTCCCGGATCTGCCTTAGTCTTTTCATCATATTGAAGGCAACTGCTGCCATAATCGTATTAATCATGTCACCTTCAACGCCCTTGAGGTAATTCCTAATCAGCCGATAATCACTCTTGAGATGTCCGATAACCGGTTCAACAGCAGCCCTTCGCCTGAACCGGGCTCTGTCCCTGAGCTTCTCATAGGCTGTTTTTCCCTTACCAGAGCCTGGCATCATGATCTCTACCCCAAGAATGGTCTTGCGTCCCTTATAACCTCTGTCAACCAATGCCAATTTCGGCAACCTGCCCATCAGATCTGATACCTGCTCCAGCTGAGGCTGCAGTGTATGACCGTCATATGGATTATCCTCAAAAGCCATTGCGCCAATGATGATGCCGCTTTTTTTTGTGATCACAAAGCCACTCTTGTTTCCAAACTCGTACTTCTTGTGATCCTTACCCTTGGAGATACAGCTTACCTCCGGTGCATGAAAGCTATAGATCTTATTCTTGCTGTCTCGCTTTTGACCCAGTACCTGGTAGTACAGCCACAACTGTTCATCATATGCCTCAAGACGGTCTTTGTTGTCAAGCCCCCTCTCAACATCTCTTACCAGGCGACCGGCAATGGTCTTTATCTTTCGGGCTGCAGCCATTGCCTTCTTCCTCCTTTTGGGATGCTCCCGGAACCGCTGATCTATCATCAGCTGACCAAGAGTGCGACTGTAACTCTGACGTAAGGCAATGTCTTCTTTCTCAGCTATCTTCCAGCAGCCCCCTATTATCTTCTTATGAAGCTTAGCGTCTGTGGGATAGGTAATGTTCTTCTCCTGAACCGTGGTATCAATGAGTACTTCTTTCTCTTCTACTTCTTTCTTCTCAAATAGACTTATGCTGAGTTTCAGAAGCTTTTCCGCTCCATCTGTACCAAGGCGCTTGCGGAAGTGTACAAATTCACTCGGGTCAAATGGCTTATCAAATTGAAAATAAGTCTCACCGCAGAAGTATTGCCAGTAAACGTTCTCAACCCAACGGTCAACAAATGCTTCATCCGACAGACCGAACATCTGCTTTAGTAGCATGCAACCGACCATCTTACGAACCGCTACTGCCGGGCGGCCCATATCAGAATAGTAAGGCGCAAAATCCTTTTCTATTGATTTCCAGTCAATTCGCTGAGCCAATTCTACTAACTCATGCTTCATATTTATCACACTCACCAATGGAGTTCTGAAAACATTCAATTGCGGATTCTTGTCAGTTTTGCCTATCATTTTGCATGCTTTTTAACGAATCTACCAAAAAGCCTGCAAACTGACAAACATTAATATTAACTTATATCATTAGTATGATGGTCTAAAAAAACTGGACAGGATTTTAATAACTTTAAAATTTCTGTCATATGAAAAAGTCAAGAAGAACATTTACAGCTGAGTTCAAAGCCAAGGTTGCCATAGAGGCTTGGAAGAAAGAGTTCCTTGCGGGTGCCGGAAAAGTCTTCGACACCGGGAAGGATGGGTCCGCCGAGGTAAAGAAGCTTAAAAAAGAGAATGAGGACTTGGTTCATCAGATCGGGCAACTGTCGGTAGACATCAACTGGTTAAAAAAAAAGGTTTTATAATACCACTGGATACACGCAGAAAGATGATCGACCGGGAGGCAGGCCCCATGAGCCTATGTCATCAATGTGAACTTCTTGGTGTTGCCAGGAGCTCGCTCTACTATACGCCATCCAAAGCCAGTAACAAGGACCTGCAGTTAATGGAGGCGCTTGATAAGCTGTACATTGAGGATCCCACAAGAGGAACGCGACGGATGGCTCGTGAGTTGCAGAAAAAGGGTCATCAGGTAGGTCGGTGTCATGTACGCACTCTTATGCAGATCATGAGATTAAAGACGGTATATTGCCGGCCACGTACCACCATCATTGACCCTGCCAAATATAAATTCCCCTACTTGCTCCGTAATCTGGCAATACAAAAGCCCAACCAGGTATGGTCTCTGGATATCTCGTATATCCCCATGGTCAGAGGGTACATGTATCTTCTGGCCATTATGGATGTATACAGCAGATGTATCCTGGGATGGAGCTTGTCGAACACGATGGAAGC
>JAGVVH010000427.1 GCA_019135895.1 Bacteroidota bacterium
TGTGTTTGCCGTTTTACAATCTTTGAATTCACAAAGAAATAAATCGCAATACCAAAAGCCAATCCGGATACAGAACCTGCAATTATAGCATATAGTATGCCATATCGAAATGCAACATATAAACCGAGAGATAATCCAAACGCAACTCCCGATAAAATTGAATTTCTACTTTTTTTCATTTGGTGTCAAGTAAAGAGTTTAAAATCATTGATAAAATATTGTTGTGGTCTTTTTTTTAAATAGGGCATAACGGTTACGCTATGTTTTTGTTGCCGATTTCGAAGTACTGTCCTGTCAAAATACATGAAAGTTTATTAGATGCAGAAACGCTGAAACTCGCACTATCTCGGCAATAAAATATACCGCCTGTTACCAACTGGGCGTTCTTGTCTGTCAATGGTTTGAGATAATTTTTCAATTCAGTCATACCGTTTTCACTGTCTTAAAAGATTTAGTTTTTTAGTGTCGGCAAAGTCAGCGTTGGCAGACAGACAAGCTCTATGGCAGGTTTTGGTTGTGCGTTGGCTTGTGCGACCTGCCATTGTGCTTGGCTGTGTGGGTTGGCTTTAATAACTAATTTTTGCATTGTCAAGAATTCTTTTTACATCATTAATTTTCAATGCCACATTTTCACCTTGATATTGAGGACCACTTCCACCAACTAAAATACCTATTACTGTGTTGTCATTTTTCAAAATACAAGGTCCTCCACTATTTCCTGGATTTGAAGTCGCATCGAGTTTGAATAAATTAAAACCTTGAAATTTATCACTATTAATGTTCCCTTTACTTATTGAATAGTCGCCATTCGGATAACCAATTAAAATTACCTCATCAAGATTATTAACTGCATCGGATTCGCCTAATTGTAAAGGTTCAATTTCTGTAATTTCTGACACTTCTAAAACAGCAACGTCTGTTAAAAAATAGTCCATTGGAACTTGTCCATTAATGGGTTGAAAACCGGAAGGAGAGATGTATTCAATTATGGCTTTTACATTCAATTTACTTTTTGATTGTTCGAAAAATAATTCGACTTCATCACCGACTTTATTGTTCTCAACAACGTGTCTTGCAGTTAATAAGATTGTCGGACTTATTAAAAATGCAGTGCCCACGCCTGTTGATGTTACAACCTTAGCAACAGGTTCTTGAATATCGGAATTAAATACAGGTTTGCCTGAAATTAAACCAAAATTGAAAAGAAGATAAATAAGAAATGGTAAAAGTATTGTACCAAAAAATGAAAAAGTAACAACCTTAATTTTCTTTAGGACAGAAACTCTATTGATTTCCTGTAAAGATTTTGTTATTCCTAAAATCATAACTTTAAATGTGTTTAGTTAAATAAGCGTTTCTACCATTATTCCATCTTTCCTGTGTCATTGTTGGATCTTCAATGTTCTCAGGTAATTTTTCATATGATTCTTTTAATAGCTCAATATATTCAAGCTGGCGTACTACATCAAAATTTCCTTTTTCATCATAGAAGAAAAGGATATTTTTTAAATCGGGTAACACACAAATGTTGTCTGGATGGTTCGGATAATAAGTAAATGGTGTTTGTGCATTAGCGAATGATTCGATTGTTTCCTTAATTGAGGTTTCTTTTGATCCAATAATAAACCTTGGAATGTTAGGATCAGGGTCTAAAACTTTCTTAATCCTCAAAAAAGGAGAAATTGCCTTTTTAGCTGTCATCAAACACTTTGCAACATTATGTTTCAGAAAATCAGAAACGTCATAATCTTCCACACAGTTAGATGACTTTATTCTATATTCTCTTAAAAAGTCAACATATATTTCGTCCGAGAACTTTTTATTACTCTTATCAGTAAGATATTCTAGTAGATTACCCGCCTCTATTATTTCGGACATTGAACGAACTGCTCCATAAGTTTGTTTAAAATTATTACTTGCATTTTTACATTCTTGCTCAAATGAATTTGAAGGAAATACACGTTGTATTGGAAGCGTTGTATCTTTAATATCAGTTTCTATCTCTTTAAGTCTATCAGGAAAATTTATTTGAGCATTAGCAACTGTTGTTGGTTTTTTAGAATCTTCCTCCGCACTATTGCTTGTAACAAGTGCATTACATTTTTTAATCACTTCATTGAAAAAATTGATTTTTGGTAAAATGTGAGTTGTCCCTTTTAGTTTAGTATCTGTTTCTTTAATGTGCTTTACAATATCAATTAAAGGTTTTATTGAATGATGGATTTTTAGTAATTCAAAAATCGTAAATAATCTATCTTTTAAGACATTGTTTTGTTCAAGAATACTTTTGTAGGTTTTCTGAGATGTATTCAATGCGAGTTTTCTTAACTCATTATCCCAATTCTTTGGTTGCGAAGATAACCCAATAGATTTCCAATAATTTAATGTCCTTTCAATTGCTTCAGTAATATCTTCAAGAACATATTTTGTATAATATAAACTTTGGGTGCTTTGTAGAGATGTATCAACAACATTGTAAATCTCATCTATTATTTGATTGCGAGCTGATGAATTATAATTATTAGAAACTAATGCATAAAAGTTATCGTTTCTTTCACTGGTAAACATTGAAATGATGTAATCAATACTACTTCCTTTAATTTCATTTCTATTAATCCGTAAAACATCCTTTTCAATTTCAATTAGCAAATCATTTTTTACAACATTTAAAGAGGAGAAAGCACGTTCTAATATTTTATCCCAAACTACAGATATTTCCTGCTTTATTGAGGCTCTATTAATGCCTCTTTCTTGACCTCCTGAATAATAATTACTATTATTTATTAGTCTTTTAATTAATTCTATACTTGATTCGACTGAAATAAATTCTTGGATTTGATCTTTTGGAAATTGAATGGCAGATAATCCAAATGTACCATATTTCCCTATTCTACTATTACCAAACCCATCAACTAATCTATTGGCACGTTTTTCATAAATACCAGCAATATTTAAAAACAAAAACATACCTGCCATTTTAATTAACCCACCCAAACTACTTATAGCGGGTGAACCATCTTGATAATCTCTACTTATAAATTGAACCAACTGAAAAGGAGGTACTTCAAAATTTTTCAAATAACCACTAGGCCACTTTTCATTGTAAACAGTTTCGATTTTATTAAAATGCTCTAAATCTTTAAAAGCACCGTAAGTATTTCCTAACCTAACTTCCTCTCCAAAAAGATTTTTTGGTCTATTAGGAATCAAGAAAAAGCCGTACAAGTTTTTAATATTTGGTATAATATCTCTAACAATATACGCTATGTCAATAAAAGTACCAGAACCAGTACCGCCAGTTAAACTACCAGTAATAAAAACAGTAGTTTTAGATTTTTCTTCATCATTATTAGCAATATTCTCAACTCTACTATATGCACCATGAATAGCATCATATGTATTTGTGAAGTTATTTCCTTGATGATGTTTGCCCCAAAGTGCTAGTCTACCACATGAACGCATTCCACCAGCTCCTTCACCTGAATTAATTACAATTTTTGAATCGGGAAGCCAAGTAGGATTGTTACAGCTTTTCTTAATAAATTCTACCATCTCACCAATATCCTCAAGGTTGATAAAAACTCTATGAATGTTATTACCTATTGGAGTGCTTTTGGGTTTTTCCGATTCGTTAGTTTCGATATACAGGTATTCTGTATTATCTGGCTTATTAGCAGTTCTGTATGTGTCATAATAGAACTTTTGCACTTCCTGTAATACATGTAGACCTGTTGAGCCTAATCCGATTAAAATTGTTGGAGTTGCCATAATATTTAATTTAAAGAGTTTACATTAATGATTTTTTTCAAAGTATGGCGTTTAATAAAAAAGAAAATTATCAAAGCCAAATAAATAAATATCTGAGGTAACAACCCAAGATATATTAATCCTGAAGCAAAGTTCAAGTTCTCAACACCAATCTTATAGAGAAAGATGAAAACATAAGTGTTGTAAAGAATGAAGAAAACAAACAAAGTCCATAGAAAAGCTAATCTCAATGATATTTCTTTTCGTTGCTTACTCTTTTTGAACAAGAGTTTGGAAAGTACAAAATAAATGACATAAATTAAAACACCACTTAACGCAACAAATATTAGCAAACTGATTAAAGTCTGCTCAAAATTGCTGTAAACTGAATTGAAAAATATATTTTCCATAATTTTAAAAATATCCTGAATTATCAGAGTTAGTATTTAATGTTGACCCACTTGAAAAACTGTCATTATTTGACATTGAATTTAGTTTCTTAATTTTGTCGTCCTGAGATTTCTTCCAGTACCAATAACCAGCACCACCGAGTGCAGCTATCAACAATAGCCACAAGAACCAATAAGAACCGCCAGAATTTATTTCAATGGTAGTTGTAGCAGATGATGCATTAAAATTAGTACTGTTGGAGGAAACAGTTATTTTCCATTTTCCATTAGAAAGATTAGAAAGATTGTAACTATTGCCTGTTGCTGTATAAGTTTGTGCTTTCTCGCCCGAAATATTGATTGGGCTAACTCTAATCTTGTATTGAGCATTCTTTGGTGCATTTTTACAAAACCAACCAATAGTAATCTTATTCTCCTTATGAACAATAGGTTTTGAACTTGTACCACCTTTAAAAGTAGTTAGTTCAATCTTCAAAGGAGCAGAAATTGAATCAATGCTTTGTGAACCACCAATATTCGGAGGTGTATAACCAGAAACATCAATTTTTTGGATAAATACAGAGAATGCATTATTTGAAATGAGTTTTATTCTTATTCCTGGCTCTTCTCTTACAGGATTACTTTGAGTATTATAACCGTCAACTAATTGTTGCTCATAAGTACTGTAATTTGGACGTCCCCCAAAATCATCCGAAATATTATCTGAAACAAAAATAAGTTTATAATTATTAATGTTTTTCTTCTTTGCTATCTCTGCCATTCTTGCTTTTGCAAGGGAAATATAAGTCCAATTATCTCTTGGGGTAATAGGAAAGTTCTGTTCAATGAAACTTATTATTTCAGCCTGATTATTGACATCCACAATATTTGGAATAAAATTCATTACGGTTGTTCTTTCACCTAGTGGCATAATCATAATCTTGCTGCCAGCCCTAAGAAGTGACGGCTGAACATTTCCATCTGTAATAAAAGCACTTGAATTAATAGGATTCCCCGTTAAAATATCTTTGACTAACTGTTTTGCGTTTAGCAATTCATTCTGTTTTACAGATTTTGAAACATCAACTAAAATAAAAACGTTTTCTTGTGCATTTGCTTGAAAAGCCACAATAAACAGAAGCAAGAGGTATAAAAGTCGTTTCATATTATACAATTTTTTTAGGTTCAATTAAAAGGGCAATTAAAGTCAAAATTGAGGTAATAATTATTACCCAAATAACTAAATACCAATTATTTTTAAAAGAATTCAGCGTTGCATTCAAAGCATAAAGATAATCCTGTTTTGTATTTGTAACAATAAAAGTTTCGCAACCCGCATCCTGAAATTTCTGTAAAAAGGGATTTATTGCACCGTCAGAATAGTCAATAATGAATGTTTTATCAGGACTGTAATAACCTGCAAATTCTTCATCGTCAAAAAAGAATTTGCTTGAGGGGATAGAATTGCCGACATTATCATCTCCATCAGTTATGACTATTAAAACTTTATTTTTATAATTTTCATTTACCAGAGTGGTTTTTGCATAAAGATATGATTTCCATATTGATTCACAGATAGGCGAACCCCACACTTGGTTGGTTATTTGATTTAATCCTACTTTGGCAGAAATGGGGTCAGTATAATGAATCACATTTCCTGCTTGTAATTGAGAATAATTTTTTATTGCAAAAATCTCATTTATTGTATTCTTACCACCTGATGAACCTTCGCCCAAACCTTCTAATGTAGTTAAGAGGATTTCATTATTCTTACCCAAATTATCAAAGGTTTCTGACAATGCTTCGATGGAATTTTTACTTTCCATACTACCGGAATTATCAAAAACAATGGAGATTATGTTCTTTCCAGTATTTAAGGCAAACAATAGAAATAAAAAACCTATTAATAAAACGAAGTAAAACAATTTGATTCTACGGTAAGATTTTTTTGTACTTGTAATTGTTTCCTCTTGCTGAATGGGTGTTTTTGGTTGCTGTGCGATTTCTTTAATATCTTCATTTGTAAAAAAACTTCTTAATGCACTGAAAATAATTATTGGAATTATTAAAGATATAAAAAGGCTTATAAGCAGTGAAAGTTGAATCGGATTTTCAGCAAAATAATTGGTTGCCCACCAAAAACAGAGCAAACCTATTATAATTGTTGCTATTAATAGGGAGTTAACAATCCAAAATTTATGGATGCGAAAAACTGTTTTCAGCTTACTTTTTCCTTTCGGGATTATTTTTAATCCGATTGTAGTTAGTAGCCATATCAACAAAAGAGTACCTATTGGATATATCCAGAACTCAAAGCTATTGAATTCTGCCACTTTGATATATTCTCCGAAAGCTTTAAAAAGTTCTTCCATAATTATGCTAAAATTACATTAGTTTCTTCATTGCCAAACCCATAGTTGATAATTTCTAGAACAGAATCCTTAGTGATGTTCTTAATACTCTTATATGGCAAACTGCACGTTTGATTTGCTAATTTGGTAAATGCTGCATATTTCTCATAATGCTCAAATAATGGGACATAGTTCAAATCAAGTCCAAATGCTTTTGACTTGCTATGAAGTTCTGATTTAAAACTTGTAAAGAATTGTTCAAAATCTTTTACAACAGATGTACTGTCATTCGAGAATTTGGAAAGATTGCTAAATTCTTCTGTAAGTATAAAAACACTACTTGTATATTTTTCAAAAACCTCTTTAAGAAGTATCCGTTTAAATTCTTTACTTTTTTCTTCGTTGTTTGGTATTTGTTTCAAACTTTTTATCAAGTCAATATTTGCTGTTGCCTTGCTATCTATGATTAGTTTTATTGGGAATGTTTGAATTGAATTTAACAAGGAGTTGTGAAACTATCGAAACCAATTCCGAATCAGAGTGATTTAATTTTTTAAAATACTCAAGCGCCTTAATATAACCTGTTTGGCAAAAGTTATAATAATCATAAGTTGCTTTTGCATAAGGTTCGAGGTAGTCAACAAAAATTACTTTTTCTGAATATTTAAGATACTCACCTTCTATTTCCTGTTTCTTTTTATGAACTTGGGTTAATTCACTATTCAATTCATTTATTTTTTGATTACCTTGTTCTATATCTTTATTCAATAATGTGATTTTCCCTTTAAATGATTCAATCTCTTTTTGCAGATTCTCTATTTTTTGAGAGGCTTCTTTATTTGATGCTAAAGATTCTATTTTGTTGAGAATTCGGCTTTCCATCCGTTGAATTTGAGATGAGATTTCACTCGTGTTTTGTTGTGGTTGAATAGATTCAGGAATTGTTTGAGTATTTTGAGAAGCTGTTTCAAAATCCCCTTCAATATTATTATCGTTGGAATATTCATCAATTTTATAACCTAAAATAAGATACTCTCCCTCAATTCTTTTTTGTAATTTTTTTCTTTCATTGTCCTCCATTTTTGAATATCCCTTTAGTAGCGACTTATTGAATTTTTCTAGGTCGTAAAGGTCTATATTATTATTCCTTGCAAAATCGGATAATCTTCCTCCTTGAAATTTTTTCTTTATTGGTTGTCTTTGCGCTTTCTTAAAAAGCGGTAAAACAAATTTGTAGATTAGATACAATACAATTAATAAAATTATTCCACCAATTATATACTGCCACCAAGTTATTTTACTCAAAAAACTTTCCTCAGCTTTTTCGGTTTTCGTTTTTCCAAGGTCAATTGTATCTTTTCCAAATAAAATTTTCTTATCGGAAATTTGCTGATAAATTTCTCCTTTAAAAAATTTGCGACCATTAATTTCTGTTGCTTCTGCAAACTTGATGTAGTTCTGAGCCATTGAACAAATGGCTGTCATAATAAAAACGGTGGTTAGCGCTAAATATCTCATATTCATATTTGTTTCAAAGTTAAAAATTAATTAATTATCCAAGTGTAATGCTCCTCATTCGCATCTGCAATTTCCTGATCAGAAACAACTCCCTTTTCTTCTAAAACCCTGTTATTTACAAGTTTTACTTTGCATTCAACATCATCATCCTCTTTAACAATCATTTGAACTGCTTCAATTTCCAGAGGAATTCTGATACTGGCAATTTTAGAAAATTTATGCTTTTGATTCCCTGCTAATATTTGATTTGCATCTTTCCCCATTACTTGATAAAAATTGACCTTACCACCATCAAAAGAGAAATTTGCAGATAAATTTTTCACACCTGAAACTTTGTCAATTTCTGAATTGTTTGAATCGAATTGACAGCCCATCTGAATTAACTCAATAAATTCAACATTAGTAGTGTCAGCTGTTAATGTTTGTTTTATCCCAAATGAAGCGTTTGTTTTAAGGTTATTCAAGCGAATAGAATTCTTGTTAATTCCATACCAACATGCACCATGTGCAACAGCCGTTTTTGATTCTTCAATTGCAAGTGTAACTTTAGCTGGGGTACTATTTTTTGATTTAAGTTGCTTTTCAACAGTTTCTTTAATATTAGGGAAAAACGTACTCCTACCCGAAAAAATAACTTTGTCGATTTTGCAATTGTCAGATAAATCAATTACCTCATTAACCGCATCTTTTACATTATTATAAATCAAATCAATAAAAATAGGATGGCTGAAAATCTTGTACTTTCCTTTCGAGTCCTTTTTGAAGTTTTCGTAAAATTTGCTTTCTTCAGAGAATTCTATTGAAACGCCAAGTACTGGTTTTAAAAAATCATTTAACTGCCGTGTAGTTATTAGAGTATCAAATCCTTTTTCATAATAATCTACAATTTGCAATTTTATTGATCTGGCAGCTTCAACTAAATCCTTTTTATTTTCTGTATTAAAATTTATTGTATTCAATTGTGGATATTCATTTGCGAACTTCTTTATGAATTTGAGAATGCAATAATCTATTGTGTCGCCCCCAATACCGTATCCGATTTTTCCTAAAAAGTCAATATAATATACTGGTTTTTGATTTTCTTCAATCTTAGATGCACTAACAATCGTAGCATTGATGGTTGCTCCTCCCATGTCAAAAACTAAAATATTTTCATCTTTAAACTGATTGTCATCATTATTAAAGCGACTGTAATTACTTAAATAATAAAATAAAACAGCTTCCGCTTCATATACATAACGTACTTCCTTGAATTGTTTCAGGTAACCAAGGCAATCAACCATGTCTTGAATCTTGCTAATAGTAAAATTATTTGGAATTGCAATTACTGCTCTTTGAGGGTTGAAAACGCCATTATGTAAAAATTCCGGATTGTTCAATTTGTTAATGAAATAAACAAGTTCCTTGTATAATCCTTTAACCAGTAAAGAGGATAATTCCTTACCAGTAAGCTTTAGCGTATTGCTGTTTTTGAAAGTAATTTCCTTAATATCCTTAAAGCCAAGAAGTTTTTTTATTGATTGATATGAAACTACACTCTTAGAACCAAATTTTGTCCTTGCATTTGTGCCATATTTATAAAGTTCTTCAGGTATTTCGCCATTGTTACCAATATAGTTCTCTGTTATCTCAAAAATTAATTTTGAATCAATTACTTTATGTTTATATCTATCCTCACTAACAGAAATATTTTCAGCATGATTACCTATCGCAACACAAGAACCAGTTGTGCCTGGGTCAAAAGACACCCATAAATCACCTAAATCATTACCGATATGAAATTTGTAATCAATAGTTTCTCTTATCTCAGATTTAATGAATAGTAGTCTTGTTTCTCTTATTAAAACTGAAATTGTGAATTTTATTAGTTGTGGTTCTGTTAATTTTATATTTATATCATTCTGTCTTAAGCTGATTACAAATTTCAATTTGTTATGTTTCTCTGCTTTTAATGACATCAGATTCCCTTTTGAGAACTCTTTAGTAGTGTCAAAATTTGGCTTTAAGAATAAATCAAAACCTTCTGGAATATTTTCGTCCTGAATATTGAAATATATTTCCGGGTTCCAGTTAAACAGATAATTGTTTGATTTATAAATAACAAGCCCTTCAACAATAATACTATCAGATTGAGCATCCCAATGTTTGTAAGGAGTTAGAAGTTTACCGTACTTCTTATAGTTTATTGTTTCAAAAGAATCTAAGTAGCCATTTACTGCCAACTTGATTTTCTTAGGTTTGCCAATTACCACCAAATAAATAATAATTAGCAACAACACGATTATCGGGATCACATAATACATAATAATTATTGTTGTTTTAGTTGTAAAAATAACATTTTCCTTGTTTATAAGTCGTTCCGCAGTATAGACAAAATTCAAAGGACTGGCATTAGGCATTGAATAAGAAGTGTTTACTTTATATTCAAACTTGATAAATTCAAAATTCCTTTCGTTTATGATTGTGTCCAGATTCATTTTTAGCGAGGGAATAAAATACAGACTTTTTGACTTGTTTAATGTCATTAAATCATCATCCGAAGTATATTCTGAAATCCACTTATTTTCAGAGTTTAGTTTTGCTATTGACCCTGAGAATAAAACTTTTGATGAACCATTATGGGGGATGCTTATTTTTAGAGTAACCTCAATCGGTTTCAAATTATCATTGTGTGTAAATCGTATGTAGCTTTCGGGTATTCTGAATTTTTCACTTCTATAACCTCTTTGAACTAATTCAATATCAGAATCAATAAAAATTGCAACATCTTCAGGGTTGTAATTACCAGCTTTCGGTTTTACTTTATAACCAATAATGCTAATTGGTTTCTGTGTTATTGTTCTGTCAAAAGTAAATTCAAAATAATCTATCTTATAATAGGATGCTGATAGCTTGTCTGTAAACGATTTTATCAAATACGGTGCAGAATTTTCCGGTAGTACTCTGTCATATGAATAACTATAAATGTCCCTAATTCTGTTAAAATCCATTTTATTGCCATGCATAGACCCTGTTAAAAAGTCACTTAAAATAATAAGTATATATTCTTCCGTAAACTTTGATGTGTCAATTTTTGATAATACAATCGGATAAACATAGTTAGACATTGACACTCCACCCCCAAAATCTGAGGGAGTAGGTGTAATTGAAAATGCCTTATTAATAAAATCTGAAACTGTTACATTCTTGCTTGAATAGAAGTCTGACCAACAAAGTTGTTTGTCTTTTAGAAATATTCTGCAAAATTCAGCTACAACTCCTTTTGAATCATAATTTTTTTCTGTCCATCTTAGTCGATTAAATTCACTACGAGCAATATTAAAATGAAAGAATGAAATCTCGTCTTTATCGGGGTCAAAAAAAGTTAGTCCATTTTTCTTTTCGTTTATAAGATTCGTCAAATTTGCTTCACTATAACTATTTATGGCATTATTGTCAAATAAATTGATAAGTGTGTTTTTATAATTACTATTTGATTTTTCTGCTGTTTTAAAAGGGGTTGAAATATCATAAGCTATAATGAAATGCCTTCTAAATCTTTGTTGTGCTTGAACGCTGTTTATTATTAAAAACAGTAATAGTAATGTCAATAGGTGGGTAGGGAAGAATTGGCTCTTTGACTTTTGCGAAGCGGTGGCTTGTGTGTCGGGCAAAAGGCAATGTGCCAATTGTGGGTCGGCATACCTTATTCCTTCTTGCGGGTCGGCAAAAAAACTAAATCTTTTTTCTTTCAATTTTTCTTTTTCATTTCTCATTCTCAAACCATTTTCTTTGTCATTATCGTTGTCACTGTCTTTTCTTCGCCTTGTTGGTAACGGCTGGCGGTAGCCAAAGAGCTGGGTTTGCGGAGCGACTTCATATCGCCCGATGACAAGCTTGCCAGCGTGCGAAAACCTTGCAAAACCACCAAGCCCCAGCTTTTTGGCGCCCCAGCTTTTTGGCTTACCGCTTGTTGGCAACTGCCCTTTTTTATTCATTTTTTAAGTGTTTATGTCTATGGTGTAAATCTGGATAATGAGGATGAACATGCATAATTGGTTTATGTATATGTAAATGAGAATGTCCTTTATCCGCATCTAAGACTTCATTTTCATGAATGTGGTCATGATGTCCGTCATTGTGCTTATGAAAATGAATATGCTCAAACATTTCATGTTGATGTTCATGTTTGTGTGTAATTAAATTTATCACAATGACTGCAAGTATTAAAAGTACAATCGAAATGATATGTGTCCAGTGAAAAGTATCCTGGAAAAATATATATGATAAAATCACGCCCCACAAAGGTGCTGTCGAAAATAAGATTTGTCCTCTTGTTGCTCCAATATTTTGAGCCGAGGTAACATAAAGTACAATACTTAATCCATAAGAGAAACCACCAACAATCAAGGCTGCAATAATATTATTAAAAACAATTTGATTATCTGCGATAGAAATACCGATTATAAGATTAACTAATCCTGCCATTATCCCTTTCACAAAAGTAACCGCTTGTGGAGTTGCTCCATCAGTTAAAGCTGTTAGGTGGTTGTCTACTCCCCAACAAAAACAAGCTGCGGTTATCAATAAAGCAGAAGTCAATCCACTAACTCCTTCGCCAAAAGAAGTAATTAATCCAGCAAAAACAGTCAAAACTACTCCAATCCATGTTAGTTTATCAAGACTATCTTTAAATATCAGAACACCTAAAATAGCTGTTGCTACAAGTTCCATATTTAACCAAATTGAAACCGAAGCTGCATCTGCAGCATGTAAACCAATCAATAGTAATAATGGTCCTAATAATCCACCAAACAAGATTATCCCAAGAGTCCTTACTATATTATTTCTATTAAAAAGCAATCTAATTTGGCTACCTGTTTTCATTATTGCAGGAATCATGGCAATTCCAGCTCCAATGTATAACAATCCAGCTAATTGAAATGAGTTTAAGTTTGTCAATAATAATTTACTAAATGGTGTTGCTATTCCAAATAGTAATCCAGAAAGTAGTCCTGCTATTATTGCTGTCTTTTTCATTTATTTTTTAGTCATTTTGCGAACACTGCAGTCTTTTTTAGGGTTGTTGCCAACTCGTTTATAACCGTAACTCTTTTCCCCATTTATTACGGTTATCTTCCAATAGTGGGAGGCTAACCGTACTCTTTTGTTACCTTATCTGTTTTTTATATAATTCTTTTTACAATTTGCAATAACGCTCACAAAATTAATAATTATTCTTTTCCATGGAAATTATTTTCTATTTTATTTTAAAACAACAATTGATTTTCTCAAAAAAATGAACTACCTTTTTACCCATTTCTCCTTTTCCCTGTATAATCACCCCTCCGTCTCTTCTTCTTTGCGGATTACAATGAGCCCTTTGCTGACAAAGAGCGTGGTGTAGTTGCCTGTTTCGAAGCCGGCTTTTTGCAGCCAGTTGCCGCTTAGAAGCAGTGCCGGCACCTCATTGGAGTTGCTGAGACGGTGATGGCGGGTACTGTAGCACATTTTGAGCCGCCGCAGATAGCCGCATGCCAAAGGATTGTCTTTGCTGTTGGGGGTTGGGGTTGCTGTTTCGCTTTGCTTCTGCCGGGCAGTTTTCTTTTTCTTGTCTGATTGAGCCATGAGGTAGTTTTGTTTTAGTTGCGGCAGCTAATAAAAAAACAGTGCTGCTGACCTGTTGACTTCCTCCATAAAGAGTTTGGACGCATTAACGTTCCATACAGGGGCAGCACTGTTTATTCATTT
>JAGVVH010000112.1 GCA_019135895.1 Bacteroidota bacterium
AATGAAGAGGCAGCAAAACGTTACATAATAGCATCTTTAAAGCGAGAATATGCCAGCGAAAACGGAACAGAACTCAATGCACTTTTACCGAAAATGAGCCCTTTAAATCCTCAGTATTTGACTAAAAAGCAAACAGTATTTCAAAAGTTAGTTTCGTTTGTAGAGAAGTATAAAGGAGTTGGAGGTCAATTATAAATAATGACAAAGAAAGAAAAATGAATAGCCAGTCCAACAGACACACACATTACCAAGCCGCACCAGCCAACGCACAAACCAAAGCTTGGCAAAGAGTGTGCCTGTCCCACCCTGACAAAATTGAATTAAAAAAACCTTCCCTCCCTTCTGAAAATAAAAAATACGCAACCGCACAAACCGACACGACAAGGACGGTGAAGCGTACTATTGACAATGGTTTGCAAGGACGGACGACAGAACACCAGCCGGTAACATCGGTTTGGCGTAATGGCGGGTGCAGTGCTTCGTATGACAGTTTTGTGGTAAGTTCAAGTGCAGTTCTTCGATTGAACTTTTGTGCTAAAAATCCGCCACTACGCCAAGCCGCAAACCGTTAGCGGTTATATTAAACCAAACAAACTCAGTTGTAATTGACATGAAAAGAATAGTGAAGATAATATTGATTCTAATAGGATTCTGTTCTGCGGTATTTTCTCAGAACTTGCCAAATGACAGTATAAAACCTTTTGTTGACTTTTTAAGCACAAAAACATTTTTATCACCAAAAGAGTATGTGCTAAAATCTTTTGAAGAGAAGGATATTATTGTTTTATGCGAAAGACTGCATCCCGAATTTAAACAATACGAAATGATTGTTGATATTATTAAAGATAAATGGTTTACTGGAAATGTTTATACCGAAGTTGGTGTATTTAATGCAGGAAAACAAATCAACGAATTTTTACTAAAAGAAAATTTGTCAGATAAGGAAATTAAAAAGTATTTACTGACAATTTTTAAAGATCTTCATATGTTTTCTTTATGGCCAAATTATAACTATTACTATTTACTTGAAAGTATTTATCAGATAAATCAGCAAAGACAGTTGACTGAAAAAATTAAGTTGTTTCCGTTGGATGTTATGTTTTCGTGGGATTCAATTAAATGTGATGAGCAATATAATATGTTCCTTGATATGATGGAACCACAAAACAATTTCCCTCCAATAATTAACAGAAATGTTATTATGGCACAGTATTTTATAAGAAAATACGACCAAGAAAAATATTATAACCCCAGCAAGAAAAAAGCACTTGTAATCATGAATACATATCATGGTTATACTCGAACCCCAAAGTATTTACCACATCCAACAGAACCAAATACATATAGTACTGCAGAGTATATTTACAAAACATTTCCTAATTCAACAAAAGGAATTTTAATTAATGGTATTTCCAACTCATGGGAATTAGTCGCAGATGGGAAGTGGGACGCCGCATTTAGATTTACAGGTAATAAAAATGTTGGGTTCGACATGAAAGGCACTCCATTTGGCAAAACAAAGTTTGACATGTACAATTTTGGAGGCAATGCATATGAGACAGTTAACTTTGAATACATTTTTGATGGTATGGTTTTTTATGAACCTATTGAGAATTTTGAAGTAGCTGTCGGTATTCCAGGAATCTTTGATGATAAAGCATTTGTGACAGAGTTTTACCGTAGAAACGCATTGGAAGAAAGAATTACAATTGAAGAAGCAATGTCGTCAAAAGAAATCAATCAATATATTGAAGACTGGAATGTGAAAAAAGTAAATAAAATTGACGACCTCGACAAATATAATGACTTGATAAACAAATGGATGACAAAGTAATACAACCGCTAACAAAGGCTAAAATCAAGCGGGCAGAAAGCGCTGATTTGAAATATATTACACTCAATAAGCGTGGTTGTTTATTAAATGTTTAATGCTTTAAAATGCCCGCCTGCACTTAGCTTCGGCCGTTACAAGCAATCTGAAAAAAAGAAACCAAAGAATAACAATGAAATTTTTGCTGCATAAAAAATAGAAATACCAACGCTCAAAACAGCACATCCAGCAAAAACACACGAGCCATCGCTAAAACCGATTTTTTGCGGAAAGAGCTGTTTTCTTGCCTGCACACTAATAGAAACATCAAATACAAATAGAACCAAAATTATTTAAGCATGGATTATAGTAGCCAAAGAAACAAGACAATAATCCTGAAAGGAAAAGGGAAAGTGCATCAGATTGCGATTGAAGATATTGTGTATGTTGAATGCGAAAGCTATGTATCAATATTTCACACTTTTGGCAAGGGAAAAACGGTATCTTGTTCTATCTTACTCAAAGATATTGAAGAAAAAGTGAACGGATATGGCTTTTACAGGATTAATAGAAACACATTGGTTAATTTGAAATATTTTGATAGCTATGTATCTGACAAAAAGAGATGTTTCAAAACCACAACAGGAGTGGAAATGAATGTTTCTAGAAGAAAATGGTGTATTTTAAAAGAATATATTCAAGAATAGAGTACCGCATATTTGTGAAAACAAACCACTTATTTGAAAATACATACCGCTTATTAGATAAAATGACCATATTTGGTTTTTGTGTTTAATTAGGTTGTATTTTTATTCATGAAAATTTGAATTGCCAAATTTTAGCAAAACATAATGAAAACCAAAGCTCTACATATAGTAATCATTTTAATTCATTGTCTGCTAAATCATAGTATTGCCCAAACTGTTATCAAAGGCAAGATCATTAATGAGGCGAATGAACCAATATCAGATGCCTCTGTCATGTTTATGAATACCGCTGATAGTTCGGTGATTGCTTTCAGTTTTAGTGACAAAAATGGGGATTATACCATCTACACTAACCAAAAAGAAAAAGAGTTACTATTAATGGTGTATGGTTTCAATATCAAACGTCAAATCAAAAGAATCGCCAATCACAGCCAAAAAGTTGATTTCATTGTCAACGAAGCCGCCATTGAGCTAAAAGAGTTTTCGGTAAAATCAGAAAAAATATGGGGCACACGAGATACGGTAAATTATGTGGTAGATGCATTCCGGGATTCTACCGATATTGTAATTGGTGATGTGTTGAAAAAAATGCCGGGGATTGTAGTGAAAGAGAGCGGACAGATTGAGTACCGCGGGAAACCCATCAGTAAGTTTTACATTGAAAACATGGATATGCTTCAGGGAAGATATGGAATTGCCACCAATAATATTACTGCTTCTGATATTGCAACAGTGCAGGTTTTTGAGAACCATCAACCCATTAAAGCACTCGAAGATATTGCATTTACAAATGATGCAGCCCTCAACCTTAAATTTAAACCAGGAGCAATAGGCATTTATAGTGGTTTGGCAGATCTAGGTGCGGGATTAGATAATCATTTCCTATGGAATAGTTCAGTAACCAGCATGTATTTTAGTAAAAAACGCCAACACCTGGCCGCTTTGAAATCTAACAATACCGGTACTGATCTGGATCATGAATTTCAGTCGTTTACCAATGAAAACATGCAGCTAACAGGATCAATTGTTTCCATTGTACAACCAATGCCTCCTCAGATTAATAAAAGCAAATATCTGTTTAATGAAGCCTATGGTGGCACCATAAATAATCTGATCAAAACTAAGAACGAAGCAGAATTTACCTTCAATTTAAACGGATTTCATGATGTTGACGACAGAAAAAGCTACGACCAGACACGTTACATTATTCCCGGAGAAGATACGGTTACTATTAAGGAGCAGATGGATTCACATAGCAGCCGGTTTAATATTGAAGGGGGTATTGGCTACAAAAGAAACAACGATCAAAATTATTTGAATACACGTTTATTGTTTTCGGGTAATTTTATAGAAAGCACCGGTAACATTGTTAGTGATGAACAAATTAAACAAAATGGTGAAAGTGACCCATTTAAAGTAAATACCACAATCCACTGGATTAGGCGAGGAAATAACAAACAAAGGTCAGGCACTGAATTATACTCACAATCATTTTACCAATCGCAGCCATACCGGCTGGACATTTCGCCGGGTATGTTTGAAGATGTATTGAATGATAGTGTACCGTTTAAAACCATAAGGCAAGATGTAACCTTCAATTCTTTTGAAACAAGAAACAGCTTGATGTTTCTTTCATCTGTAGGCTGGAAATCATTTTGGATCCACCCGATTATGCTTTTTTCATTAGAACATCAGTCGCTCAATTCCAAACTGTCAAAATCATTTCAGGGAGATATTTTTTCGGAACTTTCAGGCGATTCTCTGAATAACAATCTAACATGGATGCGGGTAAAAGCCGGAATTTCACTAAAGCTTACTTACAATAAACGTGATTTTAGCTTTGAACTATCAACACCCATACAGTACCAGTCCATTTCCCTTGATGATGAAATTAAATCGAATGATTCCCATCAAAACCGGATCATTTTTCAACCACAAACCAATTTAAGATATAGCATCAATACGCATTGGGAGATTTCAGCATCATGGTTCTGGTACAACTACAACCCAAACCTGCGCAATCTTTATTCAGGATACGTTTTGCAGAATTACCGAACGCTGAGCCACTACGAAAGCAGGCTTTCAGATTCGTATGGCCAACAGGGAGCCCTCGAATTTTCCTATAAAGATATTATCCGGTTTCTGTTTACAAATATTGAAATCAGATATAACCGGTATCGGAATGAAGTAATGTATGCACAGGAGTTTGAAGGCTCCCTAATGAAAATTTCATCGGTAGAATTGGAAAACACAGGCAATTATTTTTCAGTTACAACGCGTGTAGGCAAAGGATTCAACTGGAAAAAACTTTCTGTCAATGCGGAAGCCTCCTGGGGTAAAGGTGTTACGCCTCAACTCAGACAGAACAGCCTCATTGAATACAATAATCAGGGAATTAATGCCAATATGACGCTTTCACTGGCACTTACTGAAAAACTGCAATTTGCCAACAAAAGTAGTTGGAGCAGCATAAGCGGAAGCACAGATGCCGGGGAAAAACTCGATCCCATTAATAGTTTTATTGATGCGGTAACACTGAATTACATCCTTTCAAATGGTTTGATATTCAGCTTTGGAATGGAATACTATGATACGCGTAATGGAAGCCGTAAGCAAAGCTTTTACCTTTTGGATGCCAGCATTGCCTATACATGGGAAAGGGTAAGGCTTACATTGGACTATAACAATATACTAAACACAACAAACTATGTGTATGCCTACTATGGCACGCTCAGCAGTTATTATTCTGAGTATAGGATTAGACCTGCATCTCTACTGCTAAGTGCCCGCTTTAAAATCTTTTAATCATGAAAAGCAAAAACATAAATATTTGGTTCTTATGCAAGACCAACTTGAGCTAAAAAGCCTTTGCCGGATTGGATAATGTAGCCGGCAAAGGCTAAAGATGGCAATGCACGTCTGATGGTTTCTCGAACATTACCATTTGCAAATTTATCCATTTTTAAACTAAATTTTTATAAACATGAAATCGCTTAAATTAAACAAACTGAATATGAATAAACTTACCAGAGAACAGATGGGAGCTATTACAGGAGGTGAGGCACCTACATGTTCCTGTGGATGCTGCTATGTTAACCAAGGCGGTGCTAATACAACAGATAATTTGATTGCAAATTATGAAGGACAATTGCGCACCCGTTGCGATGAAATAACAGGTGTTATGTAAAGTGAGATCTGACTCTTAAGAGGCTACTTTTATTTTATTAAAGTATGTTTTCATAGTTATGCACTTCATACTTGTAAAGAGCAGCCTCTTCTTTTTAAATTAAAGAAACCTTATTTTTTGTAGTAATAAATATAATAACATAAAACACCCATTGGACAAGATAAAATTGATCATTGTACTGATAATATCCCTGACCAACATAAGTCTCTCTGGACAAATAAAAAGGCTGTATTACATCGACGATTTTACTACGCTCGATTCAGCCATATTTGAAATTACTTATAAGGTTGAAAAAGTACCTGATACCTCTAAACCAAAAGATAAATTAATTGATATACAAAAACTCCTGATAGGTAAAAAGATATCAAAAACATATAGCTATTTGCTTTTTCAGAATGACTCGATTTGCACAATTCTGGAAAAGGAAAACACGGGTGATAATTTCCCTTCTCCACCATTTGGTGCTGAAACTGATGAGATAACAAGAAATCTCCACAATGGAATTTTAACCGTAAAGAAACGTGTTGACGAGACATTTTTCTGTTATGAAGAAAATAAACCAATATTAAATTGGACAATACTTAACGGACGCAAAGTGATCGCAAATTATCCTTGTCAGAATGCGACTGTAGAGTTTAGAGGCCGTAAATATGAAGCATGGTTCACAACAGGAATTCCAATAAGTGTCGGGCCATATAAGTTTGGTGACTTGCCAGGCCTAATTCTTGAAATACAAGATTCAAAACATAATTATACATTTAGTTGTGTCGGACTAAAAAAACTAAAATCTTCGCAGCCAATCAGATCTCAAAATTTTCCATGTACCCAAACAACACGAGAAAAATTACAGGATTTTCTTGTAAGAAAATACAATAATCCAACCCAATACTACAATTCCAGGGGTGTAACCTATGCAGTTAAAATTGACGGAAAGATAATTTTTAATCCCAAGGAATACCGTCTGCCTTATAATCCAATAGAACTTGAATAAATAATGAACCAAAAACAATATATCAGGCCGGATATGATAAGAAATAGCCTGGCCAATACACCACAAATAACTTTTGAGGTAACAGATGCGTGCAATCTTGATTGTATTTACTGTGGTTACGGGAAATGAGATGGTCTAATGAGTCTGGACAATATTTTTATCAAAGTTAATTTATTATGTTGAAAAGAGGGGGTCTGGGGGAGACTCATAACTTGATTTTTTGTTAATAAATTATGCAGCAT
>JAGVVH010000134.1 GCA_019135895.1 Bacteroidota bacterium
CTGGGGCAACCCCTAATCGGATAAGATTTTTCCGTTTCCTTTCGGGCTTTTTCTCTCGCCTAAGGCGGGACCAAATACAATACCTTAAACGGTTCCGCAGCCAACCATCCAGTTGCTTTAGTTTGCCCCGAATACTTGCCATTCGGAAATAGTTGAGCCAACCTTGGGATACTTCCCTGAGTTTTTGGATGCGTTCATCAAAGGTACTTGGAGTAGTTTTCCTTGTGATGGTTTTAAGTTTCTGCTTGAGCGATTTCCAGCTTTTATCGCTTACCACCAGTTGGTATATTCCAACAATATATAAATCCTGCAGGATATTTGTTTTTAGACCAGAAAAGAAAACTTGGATTAGTGAAGCGTATTCAAAAACAAATTGATAAATTTGATCTAACTAAAGAAGATTTAGGTTTTGTAACGTCTTGATTATGAAACAATTTCTTAAACGTTAGTCAGAATAGCAAAAAAATTAGTGTAATGATGAAAGATAGAAACAATAAACTGGCAAAGCAAGAGTTAAACCACCCTTCTCTGCAACCATACCCTCGTGGTTTAACTCTTGCTTTCTGAATGGAACGAGTAAATTATCTATTAACCAATAATATAAAACATGAAATGAAACCTTATTCCATCTTTAAAATCTTGGTAATAACTTTAATAGGTTTACCAGTTTTACTTAAAGCACAAATAAGTGAAAGATTTACGTTGACCCAAAATGAAATAGTTTTTCAGAAAAATGCTGAATTTGATGAATTAACCACAAAGGATTATTCGTTTACAGAGGAGATTGGAAACCCTCAGTTGCCTACTCGTATTGAATCCTTTGTAGTTCCATTTGATGCTATTGTTTCTGGATTACAGATTACGTCTGTAACTAAACAAAATATCAAGGGAAAGTTTTATATTTACCCTACTCAGCCACCAAGACCTCTTGATGGCAGTGAACCACCTGCATTTGTTGAACCAAATCCGGCTGTTTATAATTCATCCGCACCTTATCCTGGGAAAACTGCCGAGATAATATCAGACGAATATATGCATGGCTATCATATTGTTACAGTAAAGATTTACCCTGTCGAGTATATTCCAAAAAACAGGGAAATTTATTTGCAAGATATTAGTTTTACTATCAATTATACTTCTTCAAAAATAAAAAGCAGTTCTATTATCCAGCCAGAGAAGCAATCATATAAAAGGGCAGAATTAGCAAAGAAATTCATTGAAGGATATGTGAAAAATGTTAGTGATGTTGAGAATTTCAAAAATAAGGATGTAAAAATAATTAATGAGTCAAGTAGTTTAAATAGAACTGAAAGTACTGATGAACAGATAATGCAGTTAAAATCAACATCAGCAATTGAAGAATTAGTCCCTGATTATATAATAATCACCAATGAAGCATTAAAACCAATTTTTCAAGCATTGGCTGACTGGAAAACAAGAAAAGGGGTTCCTGCTATTATAAAAACTGTTGAACAAATTGAACCTAATTATCCCGGCTCTGACTTGCCTGAAAAGATAAGAAATTATTTAAAAGAAGCTTATGGCAAATGGGGAGCTGACTTATTTATCCTTCTCGGCGGAGATGTAAATGTCGTACCTCCAAGAATGGTATTGGGCTATCATAGTATAATGAGACCAACAGATTTATATTATACTACAATAGGGGGTACTTGGAATGCAAATAATAATAATTAATATAATGAAAGTGGCGATAATACAGATTATGGCAGGGATTTTTATTTGGGTAGAGCAAGTGTGGAAAACATACAAGAAGCAACTACATTTGTTAATAAAATCATTAACTACGAAAAAGCAAATAATATATCAACTCCAAGCTATTTCAATAATATCTTGATAGCCGATGCTTTTATTTCAAAAAATGAATGTGATAATAGATATTTAGACGCTAAATCCGGTTTGAAGCAAGATTGCTCTGATTATATGAGCGCAAATATAAATAGATGGTTTATGTTTGATAATTCCAATTGTTCATCTGGCCCATACGCTTATTCACCTTATGTGTCAGATTATTGTAATCCAAGCCAACCTACAGTGAAATATTATGTGCCAGGGGGTACATGCACATCAGGAAATGCTGAATTAAGTAAAAATAATTTTATTTCGGCGTTAAATAATGGAGGTTCTTCTGGTTTAGGATATTTTCACATAGTATATCACATGGATCATTCGGGCGAGAAGGGTATGGGTACTTCTTCACTTGATAAGAACCAATCCATTAGACTTGCTGATTTTGATAATTTAACAAATGGCGGTTATCAACAAATTTTAATGACAGGAGGCTGTAAACCTGCAACATTTACTCAGGATTGTATGGGTGAACGATATATTAATAATGCAAATGGCGGAGGGGTTGCGTTTATTGGAAATTCAGATGTTGGCTGGTCATCTGAATGGACCCAATTGAGAGATTTTGCTAATTCAATTTATGAAACAATAGGACATCCTAGTTCTGGGAGATTTGATATAGGTTGTGCATTTCAATCAGCCATAGGGCGTAGTTCTTCAAATTGGCGACTAACTCTTTTAGGAGACCCTGAAATGCAGATTTGGACAAATACCCCTCAAACGCTAAATGTCTCTGTTAGTCCTACAATAGTGGTCAGCGGAACAAATACGATTGCAGTAACAATTAACAATCTGCCATCGGGTAAAACAGCAACAATATGTCTGCAAAAAGGCGATGAAGGTTATGCCACCCGAACGGTAACATCCAATAGCATTAGTTATTTTACCTTTACCCCTCACACATCAGGACAAATAAATGTTACAGTAACAGGTCATGATTTTAAACCTTACGAATCAACAATTACGGTTAATACAAACCAAAATCAAAATATTTATATTTCTAACCTGACTTTTGATGATGACAAAACAGGAAACAGCAATGGTAATAGCGACCAACAGATAGATGCAGGAGAAACCATTGAACTTACCGTTGAATTGAAAAATAATGGAGCTTCAGTTGCTACAAATGTTTCCGCAACTTTAACTTGTAGCTCTCCTTATGTTTCCATTTCAAACAATAATTCAAGTTATGGAAATATTAGTTCAGGAGCTACAAAATCGTCATTATCAAAATATGTTTTTACAATAGACAAAAATGCTCCTGAAATTCTCGTAAATGATTTAAACCCTGTCAAATTTATCTTACTGATTACTGACGGGGCAAGCCATTCTTATACTGACGTCTTTAATATTGATGTATTTGCCTCTGTAATTGAGCAAGCCAATAAATCAATCGTCACAACTACCGACGGGGATAAAATAATAGAACCTAATGAAACTGTAACCGTAAACATTGACTTGTTTAATAAGGGCAAAGCTCAAGCAACAGGTATTACAGGTGTATTATCAGGTAACAGTTCTTATATTACAAGTTGTTCGGCAACACCTAGGAATTACCCCGCAATTGAAAAATTTGGCACTAAAACCAATACTTCTGTTTACCAATTTACGGTTTCATCTTCCTATACTGTTGGTCAGGCTTTGGATTTTATCTTGCAGGTTGAAAATGAATTTGATAAAACATGGTCTTTCAACTTTAATTTACTTGATAAACCTGCTAAAATTAATACTTCAACGATAGACTTTACGGCAGATAAAACTGAAATCGAATTATTCTGGACACCTTACACCAACATTAGTGGTTATAATATTTACCGTAGCGATGCCGATGCAAGTGGAAATCCGGTTGGCAATTACCAGAAAATAAACACGTTTGCAGTTCCGGCAGCTTATTTTAAAGATTTTGGGTTAAATGAGCTTACCAAATATTACTATAAAATATCAGCAGTTTCATTAACCGGGAATGAGAGCGAACTTTCAGATGCCTTTTTAGCATGGACTTCATATCCTTCAAAAGGATTGTTTCCTATACAAATGGATATCCAAGACGCAAATAGTATTATAAGTTCTATTAATGTTTCAGACATTAATCAAGATGCTTTACAAGAAATTTTTACGAGTATAACAATTGATAGTAAAAACAGTTACCTGATCGGATTAAATTCAGATGGTACTGAATTATTCGACATAGATGGAAATGTAACTTCTTATAGTGGTTTTGCTTATCTAAATGCGGCAATGAATTCCACGCCTGCTATTGGGGATTTGGAATCAAATGGACAATACAAAGTACTTTCAATGACAAGGGACGGTAGTGCCGATAGGACAAATTACTTTTCGTGCCATTCTGTAAAAGACAACAATAGTGATGGTAAACCTGATTTATTTTGGCAACATTCAATATCAAGCCCATGTTACCGGGCCCCGATAATAGCAAACCTGGATAATAGTGCTGATGGTTCTTTAGAGAGTGTTTTTTATACAGAATGGGGCGGTATAAGGATATACAGTGCAACAGGCCAATTATTATACAGTTTTGGAGATGGGATTGGAGGTACTTATGGTTCATTGGCAGTGGCTGATATTGATAGAAATGGCGATAAAGAAATAATTGGTTGCTATAGAAATAGTTCAACAGGAATAACAGGTATTTATATTTGGCATCCTAATGGTACAAATTATGGTGCTAATCAACCATTTTATACTTTGTCCGGCTATAACTTTGGAAGTTCAGTAGTAGTGTGCGATATAGATAATGATGGAGACAAGGAAATTTTAACTTCTGCTTTAAAATCAGGTGGTACAGAAGGAAGAATTCTTGCCATACACCACAACGGAACAGTTGTCAGCGGATGGAATGGCAATCAAAAAATTAGTTATCCCAATGATTGGCATTCACAGGATATTTCAGTAGGTGACCTCAATAATGATGGTAATCTTGAGGTTGTTGCGATAGGCTCAAATATTGTAAAAGTTTGGAACAAGTCAGGTACTCAAATCAGTTCTACAACTGTAAGTAGCTTAAATCCTGGTAAATTAACACCAATACTTGCTGATGTGGATAACGATGCTGATATAGAAATAATTTTTGGGTCTAATGATGAAGGTAAAATCCATGCTTTAAATATGGATGGTTCAAAAGTTCTTGGTTTCCCACTTCATATTGATGATGCATTACAAGGTTCCCCATGTGTGGCAGATGTGGACAATAATGGTAACAATGAGATAATCGTTGGTGCTGGCATTAAAATATACATGTGGGAAACAAATGGCAATTCACAACGTATTGAATGGGGAAGTGAAAGGCACGATTGTCATAATACAGGGGTATATCATGAAATATGTCCTCCAACCATAATTACCTCAAATACAACATGGAGTACGAATAAAAACCTTTGTGGCGATATTATTATTAATTCCGGCACATTAACTATTGCTTCCACATGTACGGTAACTATGTCTGATTACACGAGAGTTTTAGTAAATTCCGGCGGGGAATTAAAAGTTGATGCTGGTAAGATAATGAATGTCAGTATTAAAGCTTTAAGCGGGAGCAACATCATATTAAAAAGCAATGGTTATATAAAAATCAGTGACCACGGGGAATTTAATATCTGCACCGGGGCTACTTTTGATTATCAATACGGCACATTAGATATTACACAATAATTTAAAAAAAATAGGAAATCATGAAAATAAATATTTTTATTTTAATCATATTCATTACCTCAAAGGTGTTCAGTCAATCAAACTTTCCTGATTCTAATGCAATTTGGAATGTAAATTACATTAATTCAGTTGGTACGCCAACTGATGAAATGCTTTATGGACTTAAAGGCGATACTCTGATTAATGACACGCTTTACAATAAATTATACACGCTTTCAGATACAACTATATCAGATGGAAACCTTCAAGATTATATAGGCGGTTTCAGACAGGAAGGACAGAAAGTTTGGTTTAAACCTGCATACTGGTCTTATCCTGATATTTTATTATATGATTTTTCCGCTTCTGAAGGCGATACGGTTTGGCATAAGGCATGCTTACATTTATTCAATAATTCAGAATACACGCATGAGTTCCTCTCGTGTGAAAATTTTGATGTTATTCAGGATATTACAATTGAGAATGGAGTAAAAAAATATATTCTACTTGCACTAAAACCTGTTCCAGATGAATGGTATCTCGGAATAGGTAGCATTTTAGGAATATTTGGGCCAATTATGGACTACCCATTAATTGGAGATACTTATAATTTGGCTTGTTTTAAACATAACGATACTGTTAAATACAAGAACAATCTGATGTGTAATAAATGTTTTTGTAGTGGTTTAACCGGAGTAGATGAAAAAAAAAATAACTCAGATTGGATTAGTATATTTCCAAATCCTGCTCAAAATTTATTGACAATAGAAGTTCAAAAACTATACTCAAAAATAGTGGTGGAAATTTTTGATGTAAAGGGCAGTATTATTTATAAAAAAGAATCATTAGATAGTCCAATATTATTTAATGATTCGTTTCATGGAATTTATTTTGTCAAGTTGTTGGTTGATAATGAGGCTATAACGAAAAAAATAATAATAGAATAGCCGTCCCTTCGTTGGGCTGCACATTTAGCAAACTCACGAGCCAACGCTTCAACCAAATCCTCCCTAATCCAGAACCATTGACTTCCCAAGCTAACGGGATTATCGCGGAAACTTAAAACTGTATAAATTTGTGATGCTCTTTGAAAGGCCGATTTACAAACTGTTGCGTACCAACACGTGCGCCAATCCTGGTTGAGATGTTTGCGATTACTACATTGGCGGCGCTGACAATCGTAAGCATTTGGTGAACCACGTCATTTTTTAATCGGATCCGGAATTAAGTTTGCTTTTTGACATAAAGCAACCGACATGATGAACGAAAAAGAATTCCGGGCCATTTACAGTAACTATCTGGAATCCGGTTTAACTATCCGGGACTTCTGTACAAACCAGAGCATCCATGAAAGAAAGTTCTTTTATTGGCAGAACAAACTGAAAGGTGTGTTGCCTCCTAAACGAGGATTCGTACCTGTC
>JAGVVH010000492.1 GCA_019135895.1 Bacteroidota bacterium
CTTAGAATCTCAGAAGGGACGAAATGAGTGTTTTTTTTTGATAGTAGGCTCAGGAACGGATTATAAAAAGATAGAATTGTGGCTCGCAAGGGAGAAGCCTGAGAATGTAAGGCTTATACCTGAGATGGTGAAGAGAGAATATAATAAACTACTGAGGTCAAGTGATGTGGGAATGATTTTTCTTGATCAACGTTTCACCATTCCGAACTTCCCCTCCAGACTGCTTTCATATCTTGAGTATAGGCTTCCTGTGTTGGCCGCTACTGACAGAAACACAGATCTTGGTGAGATACTTGAGAATAATCATTTTGGAATATGGTCGGAATCCGGAGATATTCAGACTATAAGCCAAAATGTCAGGCAACTGTCGTCAGATCCGGATCTCCGGTCAGAAATGGGCAAAAACGGTTATCGATACTTCCTTAATAACTATACCGTTGATCATTCATACAATATCATTATGAAACATTTCGAAAATTAACTATAACTTTAATCTGACACAAAATGCATCCCGAGAGGCTGGGGTATTTTTTATATTATCTGGCAAAGACTGACAGAATTAAATTCAAAAAGTTTCTGCAAATTGCTAAAATCAGGAGTGGAAAACCTGTTATTATCATCCTGCTGGATATCTTTTATTCATCTTTAAAGTATAAGATTTCCATTCTTGATTATTTCTATTTTCGTTTTTATGAACTAAATAGGGAAGAGCGTGGTAAATGGGCTGGTACTGGGTTTATGTATGAATATCAGTTGAAAATGAATCCCAAAGAGAGCAGAGATATATTGGAGGATAAAATTAGCTTTTTGAAACACTACTCAGGTTTTGTAAGACGTGATTATTCAGAGTTAAGGTGTATAGAAGGTAATCATAATCGCGCAAATCAACTTCTCCAGAATAAATCTGGTAAATTGGTCCTGAAAGGTTCAAGGGGTCAAATTGGTGCTGAGGTTGAGGTAATTAATTGTCAGGATTATAATGTTGATTCCCTGTTGCGCTTAATGGGAGATAAAGGCTATGATCTGGTTGAGGAGTACGTGGTGCAGCATCCTTCTTTAATGAATTTGTCTCCGTCAGGATTGAATACAGTACGGATTTTTACCCAGCTTTCCGGAAACGAAGTCATTTTTTTAGGAACCCGGCTAAGAATATCGGTAAATTCTCAAGTTGACAATATGGCTGCAGGCAACCTGGCTGCACCTGTAGACATGGAAACAGGTATAGTTTGCGGGCCGGGGGTTTACAGTGATATTGAACTGGAGGACAGAACTGTTCATCCGGTAACAGGAGTTCCAATAGATGGTTTTATACTGCCATTCTGGAAGGAGACTGTAGATATGATAAGGCATGCGGCTATATTATACCGGGGTAATCAGTCTGTTGGCTGGGATATTGCAATTACTGATCAAGGACCTGAGCTTATCGAGGGAAATCATAACTGGTGCAAACTTCTCTGGCAGTTACCGGTTAAGAAGGGTCTCAAAGAAGAATTGGTTAAGTATTTGTAATGGAGAAGTTACTTTTGTTCATTAAACACAATCTCAGCGCAATTTGGGCTATCATTGAATGGGGTAACAGCGTTTTGTTTACCATGATTTACAGCACAACTCTGGAACGTATACTTCCCAAAGTCTTCAAAGAGTTTAGACATGACACGTATACTTTCAGAAGGCTTATTCCAGATGACTCTGAACAACTATATGAACTTATTAAGGAGCAGCCTGTTGATGATCTTGAATTCTTTCATCCTCATGCATTTGACCTGAGGTCAATCAAAAAGCAATTTAATGTCAGGGCCTTCCTGATGATGGGTGTTTTTGAAGGAAGTAGTATGATCGGGTACTTTTTTCTTCGATTTTTTGCCAACAGGAAATGCTTTGTAGGGAGGTTAATTGATAAAAACCACAGAGGGAGGGGGATAGGTGATGTTATGAATAAAATAATGTACAATATAGCCTGGAGAATGAATTTCAGATGCCTCTCAACAATCTCGCGTAATAACAAGCTGGTAATGCATTCACATTCCAGGAATTCACATATCAAAGTAATTAAAGAACTTCAGGCAGACTATCTTCTTGTAGAGTTTGTTCGCTAACTCATCTCCGTAAAATCACTTCTTCAGAATAGGCTCACTTGCTCTTCGCTCCTGACAGTATGATCAAGCGAATATTTGACATAATTGTTTCACTCGTCGGGTTATTGTTAATCAGTCCGATTCTACTGATTATCTCTATTCTGATTAAATTGAGTATGCCAGGTCCCATATTGTTTCGCCAGCAGCGTACTGGCAGATATGGTAAATTATTCACGATAGTTAAGTTTCGGTCAATGGTTGTCAATGAAGACAGTAATACAACATCCATATTGGGAGACAATCGAATAACCCCGCTGGGAGCCATACTTAGAAAATATAAACTTGACGAACTGCCTGAATTGTGGAATGTGCTGAAAGGCGACATGAGCCTTGTTGGTCCGAGACCCGATGTTCCTGAATTTACAGACAGGTTAAAAGGGAAGGAGATGGCCATTCTTCAGCTTCGGCCTGGTATTACCGGACCAGCCACCCTTAAATACTCAAATGAGGAGAGGTTACTTGCAGAAGTAGATAATCCCCAAAAATATACGGACGAAATAATCTGGCCCGATAAGGTACGTCTGAATCTTGATTACTACTATAACTGGAGCCTGGCAAAAGACATTCAAATTATTTTCAGAACAGTTTTCAGGCGTAATATTGTTTAGTCTATGGAGGCTTTGCTTTTAACCGTAGTTGTGGCACTCATACTGGCGATCATATTTGCCATAGATTACTATGGGCCAAATTTAATCAGACTCCGGGAAAGTATTGCTTTTGGGATGAAGTGCCTGAGGGCTAAGGAGCTTATAATACAGCAATCAGACTCAAAGGGCAATATTTGGGCTTCACGGGGATTGATATTATATAAATTGGAGCATGGAAGCACAAGATTTAAAAAACATTCCCACATTCCTGCGGGTTTTTCCTGGTTTTGGTTGAATAATTTCACTCTTTTCAGGAAGTTGACTTTACGGGCGGAATGTGTAGAAATGGTTATTGATCCGGATGGGACAATATGTACGTTTTGTGCGGGCTCAATGTGGCTGAAGAAAGAAAGCGACAGTCATTTCAAGAAGACAGGGACTATGCCAAATTTTGGCAGAGGCATTGGCCGTGGGGTAATGACCCATGGGCTAATGGCTGCTGGAAATGGAGTGTTCTATTTTGGGGAATATTTTAACAATCCTGACAGAAAAGGTGTGACAATTTATGAGTATACTGAAAAGATGCAACAGTGGAGTAAGGTACATGTTTTTCCCCCGGGGCAAATTCGTCATATTCATGCACTTCAGTCTGATCCTTATACCGGAATCATGTGGGTTTGCACTGGCGATGAGAATAATGAACCTATGATAGGGTGGTCTGATGATTGCTTTAAAACCATACATCCAATAGGGCAGGGGAACCAGATCTGGCGTGCATGCCAATTGGTGTTTACAGAACAGGCTATATACTGGGGAACTGATACGGGGTCTGAAGAGTTGTCAGGCATGTACAGATGGGATAAGAGAAAAAAGGAGCTTGAGCGTCTGAATAAGACGGAGGGAGCATTATTCTATTCAACTCGACTTGAGGACGGCACCATAATTATGAGTTCCGACCGGGAGAATTTCCCCAATGAAAAGGATGACAGAACCAGATTGTACCTGTTGGAACAAAGTGGTAAAATTACAAACCTATTGTGTGGAAGTTGGGATTATACCAAACCCGGTTTTCGTTATAACTTTGCGAAGTTGCGTCTGCAACGAAATCAGGGTCTTCCTTACTTAATAGTTACAGTCTTGAATCAGAAAGAGTTTGCTGATGGAGAATTATTGATTTTTAATGCCTCAAGCTTACTCCAATAGCCCTGATTCAGGTGATTGGGAACATAGAACTCGCTTAATTGCCAGAGTATATAAACAAAACAAATGAGAATTGCGATTCACCATTCAAAGATATCATATAGTGAGAGATGGATCTCCTATTGTAAGGAGAATCAAATACCTTTCAAGATCGTAAACTGTTACGATAGCGATATTGTAAGGCAATTGGATGACTGTGATGCACTAATGTGGCATCACTACCATATGAGTCAGAGGGATATTCTTTTCGCTAAACAACTTCTTTATTCACTTGAGATGGCAGGGAAAGTCGTATTTCCGGACTTTCGTACTGGCTGGCATTTTGATGATAAACTAGGTCAGAAATATTTGCTTGAAGCAATCAATGCCCCCCTTGTTCCATCTCACGTATTCTACACAATAAATGAAGCCAAGAAATGGGCCGATAATACATTTTATCCAAAGGTCTTCAAACTCAGACGAGGTTCTGCCTCCAGCAATGTCAGGTTGGTAAGGAGTCGTGCAGTTGCTCATCAGTTAATAAACAAAGCGTTTGGCAAAGGGTTTGAGCAATATGATGCGTGGCATGGTTTAAAAGAAAGATGGCGACTTTTTAAGAGTGGAAAGGTTAGCTGCATGGAGGTACTAGAAGGGTTTGCACGTTTGGTCTACCCGATTCCTTATACTCGTGTTCTCGGGAAAGAGCGTGGGTATGCCTATTTTCAGGACTTCATACCTGATAATACGCATGATATCCGGGTTAATTTTGTGGCGGATAAGTGCTTTGCTACAAGGCGGGGAGTGAGACCCGGGGATTTTAGAGCATCTGGCAGTTGGATAGTTGATTTGGATGTCTCACATATCCCGAAAGAAGCAATTAAAATTGCATTTGAGGTATCATCCAAACTCAAACTACAGACTGCTGCATTCGATTTCGTTCTTCATAATGATAAACCTCTGATAGTAGAAGTCAGCTATGGCTTTGGGTTCCCGGAAGGACTATTTAAACAGGGTTTTTGGGATTCAAGTCTAACTTATCATCCCGGCGAATTCAATCCTTTTGGTTGGATTGTCGAAGACGTTATATCCAGTATAAAAGCAAAAAAAGACAAAACAATTACCTTGCAATAATCTTGAATATAAAACAAAGTACAGCTTCTGGTTGTCTATTCCTATAGATTCTCTTGTGCTTGTTTAAGAGAAAAGCCAATTGCTACAAAGGTTAGTTTTTTAGAACATTGACAGAAGATGGGAATAAAAAGGTTACTTAACCGAATACAAAGAAAAATTGCTGAATACTCGGACTCTGATAAGAAAATCAAGTATCTGAGAAAACAAGGAATGAAGATAGGCCAACATTGTCATCTTGAGACAATGTCATTCTCTACAGAGCCATATCTTATCGAAATTGGTGATCATGTTGCCATTGCAAACGGTACAGTGTTCATTACACATGACGGAGGAATAAGCTGTTTCAGGGATGAATTTCCCGGTGATGATGTCTTTGGAAAAATTACGATAGGAAACAATGTCCATATTGGTATCAACTGTACAGTATTGCCAAATACTGAAATAGGGAATAACTGTATTGTTGGGGCCGGCAGCGTTCTCCGTGGAAGATACCCGGATGATTCCGTAATTGTAGGCAATCCGGCCAAGGTAATTATGAGTATAAATACTCAGAAGTTTCTCTACAGGGTAAACCCAAACCGGTTGCATACAGAAGAATTGTCTGATCCGGGGAAAAAACCTATTGTTATAAAGCACTTTACCTTTAAAAAACAATAAATTAGTTTTCAATGATTAAAACATTACTAACTTTAGTAGCTAACTATAAATCCAATCTATATGAACAAAGTTGCATTATTACTAATAGCTGTATTTTTAATTGGTTGTAAATCAAAACATGAACCTATGACAAAGATTATATTCCTTCATCACAGCACTGGACAGGCAATATGGTATGGAAAGACGAACCGGTATGTACGCAAACTAATCGACAGAAGCGATGTACAAGTCTTTTTTAATAAGTACAACCGTAAAAACAAGACAAATTTCAAAATCGCCAAACTCTCCTTCCCGAAGGATAAACCCAATTATCCTTATGACTATTACACTATCTGGGTAAAGAATTCAGGCGATAAACCTTTTAATGGCGATCCAACTCTGGAAATCCTGTCAAAGGAATACAACATCATAATATTTAAGCATTGTTACCCGGGAAGTCTTATCCTTGAAGATACTGGTAGCCCTGATATTGAGTCAAGTGATAAGAGGCTTGAGAACTATAAACTGCAGTACTCCGCCCTGAAGGACAAGATGCACCAATTCCCTGAGACCAAATTCATCATGTGGACTCCTGCTGTAAACGTTAAAAACAACATGACAGAGGATCAGGCTTTGCGTACTAAGGAACTTCACGCCTGGCTTATGAATGAATGGGACGAAAAGGGAGATAATATTTTTCTCTGGGATTTTTACAGCTATGAAACAGAGGGTGGTCTCTACCTTCCGGATTATTATGCAAGAAGTGCTACCGACTCTCATCCGGGAAGGGAGTTCTCCGGGAGGGTTTCACCACTCTTTTCAAAGTTTGTTATTGATGTAGCTGACGGGAGAATTGAATAGAAACCTGTATCATCAAATTGGGTCTCCTGGCACAGTAGCAGGATCTTTTCAGAGCTTAAGCAACTTCTTTACGGCAATGATTTCTTTGCTGCTGGTTAACATGAGAATGTAACTCCCTGATGGCAAATTAGAGATATCAATATTATTCATGTGTGCTGTATCATCCATTACCTCCTCATGAACTACATTGCCGCTTTGAGTTAAAATTTTGATAATCAATTGACCAACAGGCATTTCAGTCTCGGTCTCAAGTGTGAAATGGCCGCCATTTGGGTTAGGATAGAGGCTGATAAAATCCGAAAAATTACTGATTGATGATCCGATCAACAGTTCGATGCTTTCAGATACAGACGTTGCGCCGTAGTTGTC
>JAGVVH010000062.1 GCA_019135895.1 Bacteroidota bacterium
GTGTTTTTATTTAACGTAATATGGATTATAAGACAAGCAATCATACTGTTAAATTATAATTGTGTATGTAATGCCTATTTAATGCTTCAGCCTTCGCTTGTTATGCTAAAAGATAAGAGGGGGGGCAGGGGAAAAAACATATTATGTTAAGCCCTCTCCATTCTCTCCCATAACCATTTTTCATTTTTACCCTATGGTTTTTTTAAATAGGATTTTTTTCAAGTGTTGTTGTTTGGATATGTTTTATAACATGTTTGAAAAATGTTATTTATATTTAAAAACGTTTTATTTTTGTTTTGATTTAATGATTCAAATTATCAATTTTAAAAAGTCATGGATAAAACATTTGATAACGGCAATTTTAATCGACTACAAGATACTTTCATTGGCAGTTTGCTTTTGTTTGTGTTGAGGAGTAAAATGGACGATGACGATTGGGATTTATTCTGTGAAGAGATTTTAAATGATGAGGATGTAGTTAGATCAGAAAAAACTAAATTTAATGGATATATTTACTTAAACTAAATAGCGTATGAAAGACTTATTGTTTATAAAAGAGATGTTAAAAGACAAACATGTACTTATCTGGACGATCACAATGTCTCTTATTGGTTTATTTGCGTTGGCGCTTCGGGTAGCTTTTATATATTGATTTACTTTGTTTCATGATTGTTTGATTTTAGGTTATGAAAGGGACATATAAGATTAGCATTAACGTTTAGAATTATATTGTGTTCTTATTGTCCCCTTCTTTTTTTGATGAAAAATAACATTTAAACATATAAAATATGAATTTTACAGGAAAGGTTAAGTTTATCGGCGAAACCATTATTGGGCAAAATAAACTAGGTGGACAGTGGAAGAAAACCACAGTAGTCTTAGAGGGGGCTGGACAATATCCTCAGTCTATTTGCGTGGATTGGTTTAATCACGACTTAGATTTTACCGTTGGTGAAGAAGTGAGTGTTGAATTTAAAACTAAAGCCAGTGAATATAATGGCAAATACTTCAATAATATTGCCGCAGTTAGATGGGACGTAACAAGTAGGGGTGAGACAAAGTTTACGGGTGGTAATGAGGCAACAGTAAGCCGCGATATTCCTAAGCAAGCCCATGTCGATGCTTCTAACGATAATGACGATTTACCATTTTAATACAAGCTATGGGGTTCTCGTATGAAAAACACATGAAAGATAGGAAAAGGCGAAGAAATCTATATCTGGCCAACACTATTGTTAAGTTTAGATGCTCAGACCTTGAGAAAATGAATTTATATAATGAAGCGACTAAGCGGCAGATGACATTTTCAACCCTTATAAGAGAATCTGTTAATAGCTTTACAAATACTAAGGTTTTCTCTGATTATCGGCTCGATGACTGCGATAAGGGCTTCTTGTTAAAAAAGCAAAAGGACGAAATAAAAATCATAGCAGATATTTAAACAACATTAAACTGTATATAAAATGAAAAAATTCTTTATAATATTAGCTATTGTTCAATTCATAGCTGTGTGTATTAGGCTATTTGTATATTATCATTGGGCAATAATGCTTATCCCTCTTTTTATTTTTATTTTTTTTGTGATTTTGTTTGTAGTAGCTGCTTCCATGTTGGGCAAAATAGATGATATTGTAGGATCTAATGATTGATTGTCATAGATATAGAATATGCAAATGCGGGCGTACTATTTATGGGAATGGAGTGTCAACTGTTATTCCTAAACTATGCCCTTCTTGTCAGATTGAAGACAAAAAAGACAGAAAAAAAAGAGGCGTTAGAAAACAGGCATCTGGTAAGCCAAATAAAGCAAAAAGAAAGACGGAAAGACAAATATCAATGCAGTTGGCCGACGCATGGATGAGTCGCTTTGTTCGGGCTAAAAATGCACAATATTCAAATGGGATATGGGTTTGCAAATGTTATACTTGCAATAAATATATTCCGATTGTAATGGCTCAAAATGGTCATTGGCAGAGACGGGGATATAAAAAAGTTCGGTTTTATGAAAATAACACCAGGGTTCAGTGCTATCATTGTAATTGCACACAATCGGGTAAACCTGAAATTTTTGAATTAAACTTAATCAAAGAGGTCGGACAACAAGAAGTTGACTCCATAAAAAAAATGGCATTTGAATATTGTAAAGACAATGTTGCTTTTTACATAGAGCAAATAGAAAAATATAAAATATTAACTGAAAAAATAATGAAAAAGAAAGGGATACCGCAATGGTGGAAGTAACAGATCAAGAATTAAAAGATTTAGCAAAAGGAAAAGCTATTGAGTTGTTTAATTGCTTCTATTTGATACTTTTCGATACTTATGAGGACATATCTGAAGAACCATTAATAAGCGTTTTAGCAATAGCCAACGCTAAAATGTGTGCCGGGAAAATTATTCAAGAATATGAACAAATACTTGCCAAATATGATAAAGATGAGTATGTGAAAGGCATTATTAAGTATTATAAATTAGTTATTGAAATTCTTGATGAAATGTGATTTGGCTTTACTCTTGTAGACGAAATGTTAAAGGTGCGAGGTCTTTAATGTGTTTGCTAACGTTTGGTGTATGATTTTTTGGGGATTATTGGGATAGAACCAATCAAACTACACCGACCAACAAGCGGGCTGCAACGCTTCAAATTTACAGTGAAACCCTTATTGGTGCTACACTTTGTTAGCAAACGTATTTTATTAATAATTAATAATTATCAAAATGGAAAAGCAAGAACAAGATTTTAAATTGGATTACTCATTAGATTGGACTTATGGTGTATCAATAGAACAGCTTAAAAAAGATATTGAAGAACTCGAAAAACTTGGTGCTACTCATGTAAATATAGAGCATGGCATTAGTTACGATTGTTCTTATGTTGAAATAGGTGCTATTTGCAGAAGAATTGAAACGGATGAGGAATTTGAACAACGTAAAAAAGAAGTTGAAGCAAGACAGGAGCAACATAGACAACGAGAGTTAAAACAATTAGCAGACCTTAAAGCGAAGTATGGTCTTTAATATGTTTGCTAACGTATGACTGTATCAGCAGTATTTGCTTCACAAAACTTAAATTGAAATACAAATGACAAAATTATCAGAAAACAATCAACAAGGCACGGCAAATATTGCTGATGACCGTGTGTTAGCCACCGTTTTTGATTTTAACGAGCGTGTGGTTTGGGATTCAGGATTTGGGTATGAAATAGGATACCTTCTCGGTGAAGGTAATTGGTATGATACTTGGTTGATAGATGTAAGAACTGGGTTAATTATAGGGGAGTGTTCACATTCAAAAAGTGAAGTGTTTAAATATACCACAGAATTAATCAATAAGTTGACCGCCAAATATGGCTATGAGAAACGCTTCTCGGAGCTGTTTTAAATGGTGGTATAACGGTCATCAATATGGTGTTGTGTCAAGATGAAATCATAACCATGTAAAACCGTTGCAATGCCAATAGAAATCAGAAAACTTGAATTTCCCACTGCACTTAAAGAATTAGGATTAATTAAAAACAAAGACAACGATGAACAAGCCTAACATCATTACCACAACTGTTAGCCCTGAAGTACACCAGATTCCTGGCATAGGGGTAATTGCCTATTCATACGATATAAAAAGGCAATTAATGAGCCTTACTGTCGATAACAGGCACATCAAAGATTTTAATGGCGAGTATGCCGAAAAAATATTTAAAAATGTAGCCGGTTTCCGTGAGGAATCTGACCCCTATGTACTTGAGGCCGCTGATCGCGCTTATACTACTTATGGATTAACGTTTAAGGAAATTTGCAATCCAACTAAAAAGGATGAAATAGTTAAACCTCGTCAGGTCATGATGTGGTGGTTGAAAAACAATACAAAGAAATCATTAACTGCCATAGGTGCGGCCTTCGGTAAGTTCGATCATAATACGGTAGACCATGCTTGTAAAACTGTTGACAACCTTATGGAAACAGATATTGATTTTAGGCGAAAAGTTGAACAGTTTTTAAACGCAATTTAATGGACTTAGACAATTTTACAATGAAAAGTATATTATACTGAGTAATTAGCACAAATATACACAAAATGCAATAATTCAAATGGATAAGAAATCAAATTTTCAGCTTATAATTAGCAATCGTATTCAAAAAGAATTAGCAAGGAAAAAATCTGAAAACTTTCAATTACTACGTCTTTTTGCCTTGCACGCAACGTTAAGTATATGGCAAGTTGGGGAATAGAATGCACGAATCTATCAGCTTGCATAACATAAAAAAAGAGTGCGAATGTATCAAATTGGAATGACACCCCCAATTTGCTATATATATTGTTAGGGTGCGTTTATGTTAAAATTATGAGAGCTTACAAACAAGAATTAGAAATTATCGCAAATGATATTTTAAATCAAAATGCAGAAGCAAAAGGAAGTGAAAACAAACCGAACTATACTAACCGAGAGTTTATGAATGCTTTAATTATTTTTCAAACGGCATTAATGGATAAAATGTGGGATAATCAAAATTTTGACAAAATGAAAATGCAAGACCGCGAAAATATGGCAGTCCAATGTGGATTAGATTTACGAAAGTTAATTCATACATATACAGGATTAGATACTCACAAAATCGAGGAGTTTCTTTAAATGCACACTAACGCTAAGTATATGGCAAGGCAGGGATTAGGAGTGCTGACCTGTCGAACCGTACAAAAGTAATTTAGTAGCTAAGTGGTTAAAACAAGCACATAACGCCACTGATTTATACAAAATGTTATGCTGCGTTATTATTATGAGAAAATTGTTTGCACAAATATTAGTAGCTGTGTTTTTTTTATTACCTGCAGGATTCATGGTTTATCAACTGTATATTATGCCACTAACCGAAATTGAGGGATTAGACAAATGGTATGAATATGTTGTTGCATTTAGCCTATTAACAATTTT
Source organism: Bacteroidota bacterium (assembly GCA_019135895.1). GTDB lineage: Bacteria > Bacteroidota > Bacteroidia > Bacteroidales > WCHB1-69 > JAGVVH01. Next base: position 4,929 of record JAGVVH010000062.1, read on the forward strand.
TTATGCGATTATGTGGTTCGCATTATATTGGTTGTTCAGGTTGCTTAATTGGGCTTTTGATAATATAACCTAACGTTCAGAGTATATGCGTTCGGTCTGGATTATTAACCACTAAAGTAAAATAAAAGTATGAAAGATAAATTAACCACAAATGCTGATGCGGGGCAAGTCTCCCCGCCCGACGCATATACTTTGTTGCCTGCCGTGCTTTTGGATGATGAAGGTTATCCAACAAAAGAATGGCTGCAATACATAAAAAGCTACAAGCCTGATAAAAGTTTGCCTTTGTCAACTTTTGTTGAGATGGTGCTTGTTGGCGGATGGTATATGTCAAATTGGGGATTTAAGCTGCATAAGAAATACAAAGGTAAACGTAAACTTGAATTGCATACAGGCGGATGGAGTGGCAATGAAGAAACCATTGCAGCCATAAAGTCAAATATGTGGCTTACTCACTTTCAAATGAGGTATGTAATGTGGAGAACTGGAGGTCATTATTATTTTGAGTTGTCTGTCGGTTAGCATGGCAGGTAACGTTGGCGGTATGAAATCGAAAGGGATTAAAGAGAACGCTACTATCCCACGAGGAAAACGACAATAGGAAGCAGAACGCAACGCATACCACTACAGCCATTTTGTTTTATAAGCTATGTTGTGCGTAGTTAATATTTATAATTTTATTTTGTATTGTCAGAGGTGAATATTACCTTTGGTTAAATTTAAAACGATAATTATATGAAATTAGGCCAATCAATTAAAAGACTTAGAGTAAATAAAGCTCGACAAATTCAAGAATTATTTGCTCAAAATATTGGAATTACTCAAACATATTTGAGCCAAATTGAGAATGACCAAAAAGAACCAAGTACCGAAGTATTGCAGAAGATTGCAAACTACTTAGAAATTCCTCTGCCTATATTATTTTGGTATGGTATTGAAGAAAGTGATATAAGACCTGAAAAAGCCGAATATTTTAAAGTGTTAAAACCCGCTATTGATACATTGTTAGAATGCTTCTTTTAATTACGCTAACAAACAAGTATAAACTTAGAAGCCGATGGAACAGAAAATACAACATACGATAGACGAACTTTTGAAACATAACATAACTCGAAACGAGGCAGTATCTCGGCTTTTGTGTTTAAACAATGTTATGCCTTCGTTGCTTTCTTTTAAAGAGCGTAGGGAAAAATTAAAACTATCGTTGCGAGATGTAGCCAAAGAAACAGGAGTAAGCCCTGCAACCATAAGCAGAATTGAGCGAGGGAATGAATGTGATTTTGGAAATGCAAAAGCCTTAGATGACTGGTATTCCAGCAATGAGGCATAACGTTAAATGTTTGTGCAGTTGGGGATTTGAAACCACTGCACTATCAAAATAGTATTAACTTAATAAATATAGATACAGATGAATAACTCAGATAACCCCCAATTGCATAAACATAGTGTTATGCCAAGTACTTGTTTTAGATTCTTTGTTCGGAAAAATTACCAAAACATAGTTATTTCAAATGAAGATTTAGACGAAATGTGTGTTGAGTTCAATAAGTATTTAGATGCTTTAAATTTAGAACCTGATTTCATTGAAAAGATTTCACCTAAAAATGAAATGGAAGTGATTTTGCAAATGGACAATCCAATAAAACAAAATGGATTTCATCCAGCTATATACTTGCACTTTCATCAATTTCTTGCTAAAATGCAGAATAGTGCTACTTCTTAGTATTTGGCATAACGGTGATAATATTAAATGGCTGGGATTAGGAGCTACTACCTTATCACACGCCACAAAACTACCAGGTAGCAAGCTGGCTAATAAACCCACTAACACCCAGCTATTTTATATTATGTGTTAGCGGTATTTATTTATGTTCAAACTATTAAAAAAAAGAAAAACAAAGCTATTTAACGG
>JAGVVH010000424.1 GCA_019135895.1 Bacteroidota bacterium
TTATAAATCCATTATAAACCGGAACATCTCCAATTAGAATTTTTTCAGAAAGGTCTAAAAACGACAAATCTTTTTCACGTGCTTCAACTTCATTTATGCAGTATTTTTTGATACAATTCAGATCATGAGAGCTTATTTTATCGGTAAATACTAATAATCGGGCACTTTTTATAACTGCTTCAGTTTTAGGATTAAGAAGTGAAAGACACTGCATGGCACTGTCTGCCCGTTGATCAAATTGTCCGGGTAAATATTCAATAGCAAAGTAATTCAGACCGGAAAAGTCAAATTCTTCATATAGATTATCTGTAACCGGTTCAGAGAAGATATTAACTTTAGCTTTATCCAATAATTCAGAATCAATATTAAAAATATCATAGACATTAAGGAGTCTTAAATTTTGGATATTTAAATTAAGATTTGTATTCAAATCGTTTAGTAAACTTTGAGCTTCGACTTGAAAAAGTGCCTTTTTTTCAACAAAAAGGCGAACATTAAAGGTGTTGGTCATTGGTTTAAAATTGCCCTGCAAAAATATATAAAATGTTGAGTTATTAAGTTAGTTTTTTTAGAATTATTCGGTTTCAGGATATTCTTCTTCAAGTTGAATATTAAAATATTTGCTTACAAATTTTCTTTGTTGAGTCTTATTGCCTAATTTGTAAGTAAAAGAAGGTAATCCGTCGCCAGATTTTATAGTTTTATTTTTGGCTTTTACACTCATGATGGCTTCAACAAATTTCTTTTCAGATGAATATCCATACATGCTATTATTTTCGAATTGGAAGAAAAAGAACTTGTTATCAAATTCGAAGTAGATATAAAGTCTGTTTCGAGAACCTCTTTTTTCAATTACAATTCTTCCAGGAACAATTTTATAAACTTGCTTACTGCCACAAACAATAAGAGGCAACTCTTTTTGAGAGACAAAGGCACTGTTTTCTTTATCCCAAATAAAGTCAATTTTTGAGAAAAGAAATTGTACTTGTAATTTTTCAGGTAATTTTTTTGCCTGACCTCCTGCCGCAAGCTCTTTGCTGAATTTAGCGTACCCTTCTTCCCCAAGTATGTTAATGAGGGCCATTTCGTATGAATCATCATTAGATATATCAACAAAATTTAAGGTTTCTGACTTTTCTAATGCATTGTTCATAATCTTCATTGATTCATCATTAAAAAAGAAATTAATAGAAGTGGTGAGATGCATTATTGCAGAGTCAGCTCTCATGTAATTTGTTATAGAGCCATTAGTTATAAATTCAATTCTTCCGAGTTTAGTTCCCATGTCAATGGCTCCTTCACCGGTAGAAATGCAATTGTAATCATCCAAGGAGAAAATATTGCCGGGGACAGAGGGATCTTTAAGTTTTTCCATTGAAGCCGCTTTAAAAGCATGATCCTCTTTATCGTAGGTGATAAATCCGAAAACAGAAATATATTCTGCATCATTGAATTGGTCTTTTGCTGCACCAAAGCAAGTATAGATGCGCCCATCTCTGTTTCTGGAAGCTATGGCTACAACAGCTTTTCGGTCAGTAACATCTTTGCTTCTATTATGAATTTCAATGAAGATATTATTAGGATCAACTTGTTGGATGATGACAAGGGGTGCATATTTAACAGTATCGCAATCATGAATTAATTCAACGCCACCCGCAAAAGTAAGGAATGGCTGATCACTATGCAATTCGGCTCTTCCATCAAATCCAAAATGAGGGCTAAGTTTAAAATTTTTATCCTTAGAAATAACAGCACCACCTTGCGTTGTTTTGTAAAACCAAACGGTATCAAAATGCAATGTTTGGACACTCTTATTTTCATCGAGGTAGTCATAATCTCCGGAACCTTTGAAGTCTGCCCCGGTAATTATTTTAGCATTGCAATTGTACAATTCATGGTATTTATTAACCCTTCCTGCCAAAATTCTGGATTGAGTAAAGGAACCAATTTCAGCTTTTTCATAAATGGTAACTTCTCCATCGTGAGGGATAATTGCGGCATCTCCAACGTTGATAAATCTGACACCATGTGCTTTAATGGTATTTTTTGAAAAGTCGAATTCTGCATTTAAAGCATTGAATTTTAAATCTTTTTTCCCGGGATCAGTGGCAATAAGTTCATTGCCCTCACTTTTCATATCAACTAATTCTCGGGAAGGCGTATTGTTGATGTCAACATTCTTGTATGGATCATCCCACTTAAAGCGGATTATATTTTCGTCAATCGGTTCCCATTCAAATCGGGAAGCATTAGTTTTAAACTGGTTTTTAACAAAGACAACTTCAGAAACATCTCCATTGGAAATAAATACACCTTTTCTAGTTTTGAAATCAATATAGGAATTGTAATTATCCGTGGTAAATGCAAAATCTGACGAATTAAGGTCGTAAATTCGAAGGTTTGCAGTATCAGAAAGTAATTCATGATGTTTAAAACGGAATAGTTGTGAAGTAAGGTCAGCACGTTTAAATTTGACAATTCCCCTTCCGAACATTCCTGATGGAGTTAATTTTGAGAATCCGGTGAGTTCGGTTTCATCGAATATAGCCATCGGAAACTGTAAAGTATGAATAAACATTTGGTCCTTATAAGGTTCCCAATGAATATAGGCATCATTTACAACTGCATGAGGAAATTCTATTCCTTCCTGTTGTTCGGTCACTTCGTGGGTCCTTACGCTTCCGTTTAAGGAATCCAGATAAAAAACGATACTGTCAGAAGTCGTTATTGAAGTTAGATATTCAATGGTGCCGTTTCCTCGAAGTCCCCGATTACTTAAATCAATGCGGTTATAATATTGGCCTTTTCCTTCATACATTGGAAGTCCGGAAGCATCCGTAAAATATTCAAATCCAAGAGAAAAGTCAGGTCTAGTAACCAAAGGTTGATGAATATCCGGAAAAATTCCTCCTGAAACCAAATATCCTTTGAATCTCATGGAGTCAGGCTCAAAATTATCTAAATTAACAACTCTAAATACATCAACAAGATAATAAAAACGATCTCTTTTGTAAGCTCTGTTTAAAGTAAAAGGATGGTCATAAAAAACTTTTCCTCCTTTTCGACTCTCAAAAATCGGATAATCAGGATAATCAACTCTTCCCGATTTATTGCCCGGAACATCAATATAGAGGGTGCCTGCTAATTCTTCAATACAACTTGTAACTTTTCTCAGTTTGTAATCTCCATACATATTTTGAGGTCCATTTTTGTCTTCAACATACATTAGTAATGAATCAATAACATCCATTTCAACAGTAAATTTGTCATAATTAAACTTACAGTTATGGGTAACAAAATCAAACAATCCTGCCACAATCCTTCCGGAGAAAACCATATCCCTGTTTTTTTTCACAGTAACAGTCTCATTTTTTGGGTACACATTCACTATCTGAGCATCACTTAAAACGAAGAATTCACAACTGGAAATTTTTAAATCATTAGTCAGCAAATCTAGCGAAGCGTAATGATTTTTAGACTCAAGTACTATATTGTCATAGTCTTTTTTCCCGATATCATTATTCAGATACTGGGCAATTTTTTTTCTGTAGTGAATTTCATCGTTATGAATATCATATTCAATAAATCCTTGAGCAGCAAATTCAATGAGCATTCTTTTGATGTCATTTTCTGATCGTTTAAAGTGTGCTACCACACGTTGCAATGGAATATTTTCAAATTTATAAATTTGAAAAAGCTCCCAAAGTGTAAATATTGGATTTACATCATTATATCCCTGAATATCTTTCATCACAGTATAATTGAAATAATTCTGTGATTCAAAAATGGCAGAACTTTCACTTTGATTTCCTACAATTGGTTTAAATTCAATTCTTTCTTCATCAGTTTTCCAGAAAATGGATTCGGCAGAGATATCAAGTTTATGATAAGAGTCGAAAAACGGAGTTCTTCCAATTCCATTTTTAGGTCTTGAAATAAGCAATTCTTTTGTAAGTTCAGTATATTTAAGATTTGCAGCAGGATGATAAATAGAATCATTTTCTACGTATATTCTTACTTTGGCTTCATCGGAAAGGATGCTTTCAGTTTTGAACAAAAAACTTTTTGATTCTGCAAATACAATAATTTTGTTTTTTTTCTTGATATATAATTTTGCCAGATTTGTTCCATCAGAAGCGCCCATTATGGAGGCTCCACGCATTTCAAATCCCCCTATGTAGTCAACATTATCATAAATTTCCGGAATTGAAATGTAATTGTCATAACTTTTAAACCTCGGATATGTGGCTTTGTCCTCATCTGATGCCAAAAAAGCCTTGTCTTCGACTATTCCTTTTATTGGATTTGAAAATAATTCAGGATAATATAAAAGGGCGTTCTCAGCTGACATTTTTGGGAAGCGGATATCAATAAAATAATCTGACAATTTGGCCTTTACCTGGTGTCCGATGCCGGCACGATCCCAAAAGATTTCACCACTTTTGCCTTCCCATTTTAATGACGAAGGATAATAAAACCCTTTTGTCCCTACTATGGTAAGACTGTCCTGTTTTGATGATCCGACTAAATCAATTTCAGCAAATTCTATATACGGTTCTTTGGCAATTCCTAATTTTACAGCATCTCCCAAAACTTTCCAGGTAGTATTGGCCTCATCAAAAAGTATATTTTGAGTGAAGAAAATTGCATAATTGTCCATTTTGTTATGAAAAGAAGTAGCATCATTTTCTACATGAAACCGAATAATTTTTGTCCATTCATCATCATATTCTGCTAAACTATTACTGATGAAAGAAATATAGGCATCAATGTATGATTTGAAGTGAGGAAATGGTCTCATTTTCTTCTTCAGCATGATGTTAGCAGTATTAATAAAATCTTCCTGCATATCGCTGCTCAGCCATGGGCTGTTCCAAAATTCCGTAAATTTTGCAACTATCACATCGCCTTCTTTTTTCCTGTCTTCAGGAGCAGTTGAATAAAAAGTTTTCATCTCTTCTACTGTTAGGGAAGGATTTGCAGAAAAAGAAGTAAACCTTTGTGCAGAAACAATAGATGAAAAAAGCACAAAACAAATCAGGAAAAATAAACGCTTCATTGGCTGCTGTTTTAAACGGCAGCAAAGATACAAATTATAAAATAAACCATCATTATACTTTGATGAATTTGGCTGCTGCCCAATGATTATTTTGTTTGAAATGAATAAGCTCTATTTGAAAGTCAAGACACCTTTTCACAAGAATATTTAAATCATTTTCAATATAAAATCCACTAAGAAATAACAGGCCGTTTTTTTCTAAACAAGACGAATAAATGGGGATATCCTCAAATAAAATATTTCGATTGATATTGGCAAATATGATGTCAAATCGAGAATTTTTTATTAAAGAAGCATCTCCAAGTTTAACCTGAATTGACTCAGCATTATTGCGAAAATTGTTTTCGATATTATTTTGATATGCCCATTCGTCATTGTCAACGGCTAATATTGGGTGAGCTCCTTTTTTATGAGCAAGAATTGCCAATATTCCGGTTCCGGATCCCATATCTAAAAAACTTTTTCCTTTAACATCTTCTTCCAGCAAAAATTCTATCATCATAGAAGTGGTCTCATGATGAGCTGTTCCAAATGACATTTTGGGCTCTATTACAAGGTCATATTCAATATCGGGACGGGCTTGGTGAAATGGGGCATGAATAAAACAACGGTTGGCAATAAGCACAGGTGAATAGTTTAATTCCCATATTGTATTCCAGTCCTGACTTTCAATTTTTGAGACCGAGTATTTTATTTCAACATTAAAATTATGATTCTCTAGTATTTTCTTGAATGTTATAGGATTATAAAGATTTTCGGCAATATAAGCCAAAAGGGTATTTTCTTCTTTGCCATCCATAAAACTCTCACATCCGGCATCTGCCAAAATGGATGTAAAGACCTCCTTCCAGGGTTCACTATTATCGAAAGTCAGTTTAATTTCAAAATAATCCATATTAAGTAATATGAAAATGATTATTCTATGATTAATCCCCCGGTAGTAAACCAAAGAATTTCTTCAATACCGGATTTTTTATTATTAATAACCACTTTGTAAATATTTCTTTTTTCAATTAAGTCTTTAACAGCATAATATTCTTTGACTTTAAAACCTTTATATTTATCTTTAATATAGTTTTGAATATTTTCAGATAACGTTTCAACATTTCCAAGTACCTGTGTCTGAAGAATAGTGCCCGATTTCCCGATAACACAAATTTCTTTACTGCGTGCACCCAAAAAAGTAGCCAAATAATTGCCGTCGTCATCCTGACTCCATTGAGCATTCGTAATACGTGGATATTTGGTCTTGAAAACATTCATAATTTCAGAAGGAATTATATCACCGTTGTTATTGTCAACGTTCATATCCATTTTGGCATAATATTCATTCAAATCATTGTCTTCTTCACTAACATTATTTTTCCCATCCAAAGAATAATTGGGGTCAATACTTCTTATAAGTTTTCCAGTTTTGTCAAAAATGACGGTTGTAAATAACTTGCTTTTCAAATTTTCTTTCTCGTAAATTTCAATAATGGTCATGTCTTGCTTATCGGAACGCATTTCCTTTGTGGCCTTTTTGAATTTCCATCCTTTATAAAAAGCATTTAAATGCTTTTGCATATTGCCGGTTACAGATTCTTCCGGTAAATTGATTAATGTTTTTTCCCAAACACCCTTGGGTGTGAAGTAAATGTCATTTTTTTGCATTTTAGCAATGCATTTTGCAACATAAAAAGTGTCAATTTTGAACCAGTTCAAATCTTCAGGGCGTTGAACTTTTTTGGAAAATGCAGTAATTACAACAGGAGG
>JAGVVH010000037.1 GCA_019135895.1 Bacteroidota bacterium
TACTTTCGCCTTGAAGGCTCCGGAATGTTTTTGTCTTTTAGATTTCATAATACACTGGTTTTATGTTGTCAAATATAACCTTAACCAGTGGTCTTAATTCAGGGGAGTATTATACGGCATATACAACTTGAAAGGGAAAACAAATCTGATTGGAATGCCTAAATTGTAAGTTTATGAATTAATCAGGTTAGAGGTCTTTTCTGATTGTTGTTGTATTTTAGGTATTTATATTACATTTATGCTGCATGACGAGCATCGTAATTACTACAATTTATTATCATGAAAAGGAATAGTTATAATTACTTCGCGAAATACGAAGTAATTCTGATGATAATTGATGAATTAATCAATAAATCTATTTAGATTGTTACTGTTTTTACAGATCACAAAACACAAATTTCATGAGAATTCATTTAAAGATCAGAACGCAACAAAAATGCATACCATTTGATCATCAGAACTTGCTGACCGGAACAATTCATAAATGGATTGGATGGAATAATGAACATGGCAAAGTGTCATTGTATTCTTTTTCTCAGATTGCAGGCGGGAAGGCTAGTTCAGCAGGACTTCAGTTTCCAGATCAAACATCTTTCTTCTTCAGTTCTTTTAACACTGATTTGATAAAGAAAGTTATTGAAGGGATACGTTCGGACCCCACAATGTTCCATGGACTTACAGTTTCGGAAATAATTATTCAGGAGGATCCGGATTTGTCTGCAAGAAATTTGTTTTTTCCTGCCAGTCCGATTTTTATTAAAAGAAGGGCGGGGAAAAATGAAGAACATATTTTGTTTTCCGATCCACGTGCCGGTGATTTTATGAAAGAAACACTTATAACCAAACTGACAAAGGCAGGACTTTCAGACGATTCGTTAAATGTTGTGTTTGATACAACATTTCCAAAAGCGGGTACCAAGAAAATCACTTATAACAATGTTCAAAACCGTGCCAGTTGGTGCCCGGTGATAATTGAAGGCAAGCCTGAAACAAAGCAGTTCGCATGGAATGTGGGATTGGGTAATTCAACAGGTATTGGTTTTGGCGCAATTAAATAGAAGAATAGCAAAACCCTCAAGGTTCTTTATTCCTTGCGGGTTTCTTAAAAAGTTACAAATATGTTGTACGTCGTAAAGTATTCTGGCCCATTTGGGTTTATTAAACCCTGGACAGCAGTGAGGGACAGTGAAACTTATAGTCAACAATTTCTCACACCCTCAATACTTGCTGGTATTGAAAGAAAGTTATTTCCTGAATTATTGAATTCTGATTTTGAGATTTTTAAGATTAAACGTCATCGTTTGACTTATAAGCAGATTTCGCAACAACAAGAACAAATTCAACCTCGTGGATGGAATGCAAGGGGGAAGGATCGAAATCGCACTTATGAACGGCCATATGCTGTTTTAACACGTGGAGTAATGGTTGATCCTGTTCTTTATCTGGCCTTTGACAATCACAAAGATGCAGTACGAGCGTCAGAACAACATATCTGTTTAGCCCGAAATGAAGATATTCTTTATCCAGATGAAGAAATTTTGGAAATAGATAATGAAGAATTTGACAGTAACGATGAATTGTTCTATGGATTTGAATTGATTCTGGAGAAAAATGATAAATCGTTTCTTGTTGGTTACAACCGAATGGATGAGAACAGGCCAATGTATGGGTGGTTAAAAATTGTGGGGAATCCGGTTAAGAACGCATTCAAGTGATTTGGTTGGATATTAAGGCAAAAGGCAAACCCGATTTTACTCCATTAGCGACCCATCTTCAACAAGTTGCAATGGTAGCTGAAAAAGTGGCAACAGAAATTTGTGCAAATGTCGAACTGGCACGATATGGTGCAATTTTGCATGATATAGGGAAAGCTCATCCTGAATTTCAGCGGCGATTAGTTGAGGGGCACCGAATCGGTGATTTGCCCTTTCGTCATGAAATCGCCTCCTGTTTGTTCATTTCGTTATTTGATAGAGTAATGCAGCCAACATTGATAGATATGGTGATTGCACACCATAAATCGATTCGCAGAGATGTGAGAGAAAAAGGCTTGCTTGATTTAACAGAAGAATTTGAGAAGGAAGAGGTTTTTAATTTTCATGCTTCAGATTGGGAAACTTGGAGCCCAAAGGCGTTGGATATCCTTTCCGAATTGGGAATACAGGTAAAACCGCTATCCAAAGAAGAAGCGGAAGACAATTTCTTTTATGTATATGATTACTGCCTAAAACGCTTTAAAGAAAAGGGCTATTCTATTGATCGTGGATTATTGGAAGCTGCTGATCATTTCGCATCAGCATTGATTGATAAAACAGAAATTTATATTAAACGTTTATTTCAAAAGCCAGATTTGAACTTTTATAATCGAATACATCCCCTATACCCACTTTCTTTGAAATCCGCAGAATCGTGTAAACCTCATTCTATAGTAGTTGCTTGTACCGGAGCAGGAAAAACTGATTTCCTTTTTCGCCGCTGCAAAGGTCGGGTATTTTATACTTTGCCTTTTCAGGCGTCTATCAATGCTATGTTTCAAAGGGTTTCGACAGATTTGGAATCAGACAACCCTGATTTAGATATCCGATTGTTGCATTCAGCATCCTCACTGGCGATTAAAGGTAATGCTGTTGAAGAAAAAATACTTCAGGGACATATTGGTTCAGCAATTAAAATACTGACACCCCACCAGATTGCCGGAATTGTATTCGGAACAAGTGGCTATGAAGCTACTTTAATCGATATAAAAGGATGCGATGTCATTCTGGATGAGATTCATACTTATACCGATATTACACGAGCTATTGTACTCAAGATTGTTCATATGCTGAAGGATTTAGGCTGTCGCATCCACATAGGTACGGCCACTATGCCTTCTGATCTATATAATCAGATTCTTGATTTGCTTGGGAAAGACAATGTATTGGAAGTAAAACTAATCGATGAAGAATTAGACCAGTTTGATAGGCATATAGTGCATAAAATTGAATCATGGGAATTCGCTTTCCCAGTGATAGATCAAGCCATTAAAGAAGACAGGAAAGTACTATTGGTTTGCAACCAGGTACAATCGGCTCAACATATTTTTAAACATATAAAGTCAAAATATAGAAACATTCCTTCCATGCTTTTGCACAGTCGCTTTAAACGCGGAGCAAGGGAACAAATGGAAAAACAGTTGATCGGAAAAAATCAAGATGGCGAATCGATCGGGCAATACAATACTTCTGAAAAAGCCTGTATAGTTGTATCAACGCAGGTTGTTGAAGTGAGTTTGGACATCAGTTTCGATTTGATGGTAACTGAATGTGCACCACTTGATGCCTTGATTCAACGCTTTGGGCGGATTAACCGTAAACGAAATGAGCAAACAATAGGCAAATTGAAACCAGTATATGTAATTGCCCCATTTGAAACTGAAAAGGAAGCAAAACCTTATGAGTTGCAAGTATTGCAGAATAGTTTCTCTCAATTACCAGATGGTGAAGTATTGCATGAAAGGGATATTCAGAGGTTAATTGACGAAGTCTTTCCGACAGTTGACATGCCGGAGATTGAAGAACACGCCATTTTCAAGAAATCAGGTGAATGGACAATTAATAAATTGACACATCGGCCAAAATCATTACTGCTCGAAAGACTGGACATAGACAATGTTGCCTGTATTGTTGAAGCTGACGAACAACGCTACATGATGTCTGACTGTGAAGAACAAATGCAAATGGAAATTCCTGTCCGTTATTGGTCTGTTTACAAATTCAAACAATTACAGGAAGGGAATAGACCATTTGTTGTTCCCGATTCAGCATATAAGGTGGATACTGGATTAAATCTAGGGAGTTTAACGACAGCTAAATCGGATATAAAATACCAAATACTATAAACTATGATTGCAGCAACAATTGGGCGCACGTTTTTGAATGCATGGAACAGTAAATACCAAAAGGAATACTCAGCCAAAGAGTTCTTTGAAAATGAGTATTTTCCGTTGTTTTTCGATCATCCGAAATACATGCTATGGATTATGAACTCGCCCTTTGTACAGATGAAAAAGGGGCAAAAGCCTGAGCTGTTAACGCACGAAGAACGATTGGAAAAGTTAAATGAGTTACAAGACAAAATTGATTCCGGTTTCCGTGATGCAAGTGTTGCCATCGGTTTTCCAGCATCAGAAGAAAAAAAGTTTGCTACTACTTCTGGGTTAGTGACTGATTTGAACTACCAATCCGATGCTGAAGATGTTTATTTGTCGTGGATTGGCGGGGGACTTGGCGTTGGAGTTGCTGGAGGATATTCCATCTTTTTCGACAATCCACAAGTTTTACTCACACTATATGAGGGTTGGAAAGTTTACAGGAGGCTGTTAAATGATCCAACTTTAGATAAGCTTGCGGGGAATAAAATAAACTCCTGGAATGGTCAATGGTTAATTTTTTTTAGCATTGATTACGAAGAAAATCCTGATTTTGGATATTTGACTAATTGTGGTTTTTTTAAACAGAACGAAAAGGAAATTGTAATTGATACTATATTTTGGACAAAACTTTACTTTACTCTTTCCGAAAAGTTGAGTGATGAAACTGTAATCGCTTACGTGTACAGTCTCGCGGACACCAATAAAACAATAGGATTTATTCCTTTTCGGTTTATGCAGGGTCGTTCTATTTTTGATATCTACAAAAAACTATTTGGTGAAAACGATGCCTTGAAACAAAAAAAGGATTACGAAAATTTGTTCGGTATCCATATCAAAAGAGCTTGTGAGTTGGGAGCTATCGGATTACAGGCACTGGAACCCAAAGGTCTTCGGGAATTTTTCGATAAAGCCAAAATACCAGACTATTCTTCTGTAAGGCTTACTCCCAAAGATGGAGAAGCTCCCGAAGTTTATATAGAACGCCAAAGAAAAGCATCTCAAAAAGATTACGAGAATTTAATTTCATTTCGAACATATAAAACATGGTTATTGGCAATGATTACAAAGAATAAGCAAGAAGACCTCCATTACTCCGAGGAGGTGGCTAAGGCTTTGAAAAGATTCAGGGCTGGTGCAAAAAAAACGGACAGAGCAAATTTGATCCAGAATGTTTTATTGCAGGCAAAAACGAAAAAACAATTTCTGGATGGTTTGGTAACCTTAATTAAGGATGTTGATCAGGAATTGCTAGAGACATTCAAAACCTTACGTGATAGAATACATTTAATGACTGCTGAAGATTTTGGCTACTTCGTTGTATTACTCAAATTTGATTACGCTTATCAGGAAAGAAATTCTTAAACCAATAAAAACAGATATCATGACAACAATTTATATTAGAACACTCAAGAGAGCTGAACATACCGTATTCTGTGTTCAAGATGGACAAAAAAGTTACTACGATTCTCAGTTTAATCGTTATATACCCTATTCCAGTGGTCAGCAGGTAAAACGTTCTATATTGGATAAACTAAGTGCAATAATAAATGAACAACCTGCACCAACCACTTTTATATTTGAGGTAAATAGTAAAAATGAGATAAAAGAAGGAGAAGTATTTGCAACCTGTGATCCATCTTATCCCGATCAATTATTTGGTGGTTGGATGAAGGCAGCCAAAGGTGGTAATGAAAAGACGGTTAAGCGTCGCAGTCCGCTTTCTATCTCTGCAATGCGTGCATTACACCCACTCCTGGCAGGTGTTGATGACGAAAAAATTTCGTTTGACCGAAGTGACCGCCCAAATAATCAGGTAATTGTTCGCAATGAAAAGGGAGAATCTCTGACAAATAAGGAAATTGAAGTATTATTGGCAGGGAAGGACCGTTCCCTTAGCCGTAAATGGATTCCCAATAACCGCCGTGCCAGAGGTTTATTTGTTCAAGATATAGCCATTGATTTACGCCGTCTTTTCAGTGTAACGTTGAACCCCTTTGAACCTGAAATATCTGCGGAAACAGAAGCCCGTTTAAGAGAAGCCCGATGGGTAGAATCGAAAAACGTATTTGGTCATTGCCTGGTTGCTCCGGGTACAATTCGGGAAAAGTTGATTCCTGCATTAGCCGAAGCCATTATTGAATGGAGTATAACTTCAAATCAAGCGCGTACTTTCAGTTTAATGGAAACATTAGCTGTAACCATTAGCGATAATGCCAATAAAATTGCCACAAGTATCCGGGCCAAACTATCTGAAGAAGAAGATAACAAGGCTAATCCGATTATTGAGGAAAATCTTGAAGGTGTTTCAACTTATGTGACGTTAGCTGCTGGTGGATATATCCGAACTAAATCGGAAAGTTTTGATGCTCTTGCCAAAGCCAAACAAAAACTCATCGAATTAATGATGGCATTTGATTATGAAAATCAGTTGGTTTAAGCAGATACATCGAAAAATTTCTGTAAACAGACAGTGATCCTTAAGTTTCAGGACACGCTGTTGGGATTTAGAATGTTATGCACATCACTGGTACTCATTTTAACTATTATATTATTTGTCATCGGAAACTCTGGTTGTTCTCGAATGGGATAACTATGGAAAACACTTCCGACCTAGTTTACGAGGGGAAACTGATCCATGAAGACTCCTATCCCCGTCGAGGTGAAAAATTCAGGGAAATTGAAATAGATGGGATTAAAATAGACTACTATGATCCCAGAAATAAAGTGGTTCATGAAATAAAGAAGTCGGATAAACACGAGGAAGCTCATGAATGGCAACTGAAGTACTATCTCTATGTCCTTGAACAAAACGGTTTGAAAGAAATCACTGGTGTTCTTGAATATCCAAGGTTGCATAGGACCCAGGAGGTTTTCCTTACCACACCCGACAGGGAAATAATTCAGAATGAAAAATGTCCGGAAAGAATACGAAAATCACGGTGCAAAAACTGCAGTTATTTCGATTTCTGCTGGAGCGGGGAGGACATGGTTTAATGTTATCTATGCCCTTCGGTGAATATTATGAATGTCAGTTTGCAGTGTTTATGATTGTCAAAGCTTGGTAGAGTAACATTCAGAATTATAAAGTTGTCAGAATGGAATTAAATGAAAAAAACTTACTATCTGTTTAATCCGGGAAGGCTTCAGCGCAGAGATAATACATTGAAGTTCACTCCATATAATGATGAAGGAGAGGAATTAGAACCACGTTTTCTCCCGGTTGAGAATGTCGAGGAATTATACTGTTTTGGGTCTCTTGAAGCCAATTCGGCTCTTTATAATTTTCTTGGGCAGGAACAGATTCCAGTGCATTTCTTTGATTATTATGAAAATTATACCGGGTCATTCATGCCCCGCGAATACCTGCTTTCGGGAAAGATGCTTATTGCCCAGGTCAGATTTTATCAGAATCCCGGTAAACGTTTGAAGATAGCCCGGCTTATCCTTGAAGGTGCTTCTTATAATATGATAAAGAACCTTAAATACTACAATAAAAGGGGAAGAGACCTTGATGTCCTTATTGAAGTTATGGAAGATCTGGTTATAAAGATACCGGGCACACGTGCTATTGATGAACTGATGGGCATTGAAGGTAATATCCGCAAAAACTACTACGCTGCCTTCGACCTTATAATAAATGATTTCAGCATGGGAGGACGAAGCTATAAGCCACCGCTTAACGAGGTTAATGCTTTGATATCATTTGGTAACATGATGTGTTATAGTCAGTGTCTTAGAGCTATTCATCAGACACAGTTGAATCCGACCATCAGTTTTTTGCATGAACCGGGTGAACGGAGGTTTTCCCTTTCTCTTGATTTGGCGGAAATATTCAAGCCCTTGTTGGTAGACAGGGTCATCTTTAAGGTGACCAACAAAAAGATGATACAATCGTTGCATTTTGAGGAAAGCCTTAACAGGGTGATCTTAAAAGCGAATGGCAAGAGGATTTTTGTTCAGGCTTTTGAAGACAGGTTGAGAGAGACTATAGCTCACAGGACATTAAATAGGTCGGTCAGTTACAAACACCTGATCAAGCTGGAATGTTATAAGCTTCAGAAGCATTTACTCGAGATTGAGGAGTATAAACCTTTTAAAATGTGGTGGTGATGTATGTGATTGCAATGTATGATGTAGGGGAGAAAAGAGTTGGAAAGATGCTGAAGTTGCTAAGAAGGTATCTTAACTGGATTCAGAATTCTGTTTTTGAAGGGGAGATAACAGAAGTCAAACTGAATGAATTAAAGATTAAAGCAAGGAAACTTATGGATGAAAAGATTGACAGTCTGATAATCTTTAAGACACGGCAGGAAAAATGGCTTGAAAAGGAGATTGTTGGCCATGAACTTCAGAAATTGGATACGTTTCTGTGATAGTTTAATTGTCGATACATTTTAAAACTTGATAAAACTGCTTCAAACAAGAAGAGAATTTATCAGGAAGGTTCTTTGACATGTTGAAAATATATAGGTTATAATATATTGTCGAACACCCGTGGAAAAAACTTTTAGGGTGTTCGACAACTTTTTTACAGAAAAATAATTATTTTGCTATTTTGATATAGTTGAATATCAATTTATTGTTTTATGTCGTCGAACGGCTTTTAATCGTACCTATGAGGAATTGAAATTTGGTTTGCGTTTAAAGCACATATCATCCCTTGTTAAGCTTTTAATCGTACCTATGAGGAATTGAAATAACGTGCATTGAAAATGTCTGCAAAGCAAAAGCTCTTTTAATCGTACCTATGAGGAATTGAAATTATCAAAGGAATCAGGAATGTATTGGCCGGTGATTCTTTTAATCGTACCTATGAGGAATTGAAATGTTTTTTCTAATTTAGATAAGCAAGTCCTTAATTCTTTTAATCGTACCTATGAGGAATTGAAATTTTCAAACTGCGGCATATAAACATTATCAGAATACTTTTAATCGTACCTATGAGGAATTGAAATTGTTTATTGACGGCAAGTTCTCGGCATTTGAAACACTTTTAATCGTACCTATGAGGAATTGAAATACACAACCGTTAGTCGCATCAACTGTCCGGTATCTTTCTTTTAATCGTACCTATGAGGAATTGAAATAATAAAAAGCCTGTTTTGTCCAATCTCGACGCCGCTTTTAATCGTACCTATGAGGAATTGAAATAATAACTAAAAAAGTGCAGAAGGGCAACTCAAGAAATCTTTTAATCGTACCTATGAGGAATTGAAATTTATTATAGCTATATATAGTGCCTTGTTTTAGAAACTTTTAATCGTACCTATGAGGAATTGAAATTAATATCTTCAAAAGCTCAACATTACTCCTGTTCATCTTTTAATCGTACCTATGAGGAATTGAAATTCACAATGGAGGCAGTTTCGTAATTCAGGGTAATCTTTTAATCGTACCTATGAGGAATTGAAATACGTAACAGGTCACTAAACGCCTGTTTGTTTTCAGGCTTTTAATCGTACCTATGAGGAATTGAAATGAAAGCATACCGGTCAGGGCACCGGTTGCGCCTCCTACTTTTAATCGTACCTATGAGGAATTGAAATATATTCCTGTTGCATAGGCATAGTTGCCTCTCACAAGACTTTTAATCGTACCTATGAGGAATTGAAATTGGGTTGGGGAGGCATGGTGCGCTTGCGAGGTTATGCTTTTAATCGTACCTATGAGGAATTGAAATTCAATTGTAATATTTGTTATTGACTGGTTACCATCCTTTTAATCGTACCTATGAGGAATTGAAATGTTGATGTGGGAGCCTTTGCTGATAATATTGCCTCTTTTAATCGTACCTATGAGGAATTGAAATACTGAATTAAATAGTGGATTTGTGTTCTCCTGATTATCTTTTAATCGTACCTATGAGGAATTGAAATGAGGCAGGATTAATTCTTGAGAGTGGGGGCAAAGCTTTTAATCGTACCTATGAGGAATTGAAATTGGATATCTCTGCAGCAGTGGGGCGTATTACAACCGCTTTTAATCGTACCTATGAGGAATTGAAATCGCAAAATAGGCGGTACAATGTCATTATATTATGCGGCTTTTAATCGTACCTATGAGGAATTGAAATGGCAGAGGCAATTGAGTATAAAAAAAAATACGGGTCTTTTAATCGTACCTATGAGTATAAAAAAAAATACGGGTCTTTTAATCGTACCTATGAGGAATTGAAATTGCGAATATGTCCGGCGTCTGTGCGGCCGAGTTACTTTTAATCGTACCTATGAGGAATTGAAATGAAGAGATCGGTTACATTGCCGCAACTCAATTGACACTTTTAATCGTACCTATGAGGAATTGAAATACCCATAATAATAAAAGTGATTTTAACAATTGTTCTTTTAATCGTACCTATGAGGAATTGAAATTCGTAAGATGGCGCAAAGGGAGGAGGCATTGAGATCCTTTTAATCGTACCTATGAGGAATTGAAATAAGAGAGATGATTATTAGGCTTTATAATTATTTGGCTTTTAATCGTACCTATGAGGAATTGAAATCGATGATCTCAGCCTGATACGCACTGAGGAGTATCCTTTTAATCGTACCTATGAGGAATTGAAATGTCGTAGCCTCAGCAATATCAACCTCGGCATCCATCTTTTAATCGTACCTATGAGGAATTGAAATCGTGGAGTGGATATAAAGATCGCTCAGGAGTCGAACTTTTAATCGTACCTATGAGGAATTGAAATGTCCGTTATCCTGGGGTGCATAAGAGGCATAAACGGCCTTTTAATCGTACCTATGAGGAATTGAAATGAAGTGTTCAGACGGATAGTCCCCAGGCTGATATCGGTCTTTTAATCGTACCTATGAGGAATTGAAATGCGGTTGCGGCAGTAACCTGCACCTTGCAGGGGGCTTTTAATCGTACCTATGAGGAATTGAAATAATATCCCAAGAGAGCTCTGAGCTATACGCAACAACTCCTTTTAATCGTACCTATGAGGAATTGAAATAAAAAAAGGGTCAGGAGACCGGGCGTTGAGCGCACGCTTTTAATCGTACCTATGAGGAATTGAAATCCGGTGAAAGAGTTTTCGTAAATCTCGAAACCTGACTTTTAATCGTACCTATGAGGAATTGAAACTTTTATGATACTAAAATAACAGGAGAGGCTGATGCCATAAAGCTACGTGAGACAGATGCCTATAAACGTCAGAGGCAACAGATA
>JAGVVH010000065.1 GCA_019135895.1 Bacteroidota bacterium
TTGCAGAAGAAGCTCAAAACTATGCAATAAATAATCTGACGCGGGAAAAAGCGGTTGAATATCTGGCAAATGTTTTAGTTGAATATTCAAATAAATACCCGCTTGCCTAAGCTCGCATAAAAAGATCATTGTCAAATTAACAACAATGATGCGTCAGTCAATAATCAAGCGTTATGTTCCCTGACCTCCGCCGAAAATCCATCATGCCGTCACATTACTGGAGTCCACAGCCTCCGATTCTTACGCGCACCCCCAGCACCCAAGTGCTGACGCCTAGACCGATCCTGAATACTCATGGGATGATTACATACAGTCATGACGTATTCAAAATAAATACGTGACGGTGAGGTTTGCTCAAATTCCGATTAAATTGGACTTCTTGGCGTCCGAACAGACCGAAAAGTGATTAGATTGCTAATAGAAGGGATGCGGCAATGTGTCACCAGCAGGCTCATTGGCGCTACACCCTACATTTTGTGGCCAAAATATTCTTGACACACAAGTCCACCCCTCATATACTCAACACTACAAAAAGGCAGTTCTGATCAATTCAATAATTCAATTCAATTTGTTTTCAGATATATCCGGCTATATAGGCATGTAAAAGATGAAAAAATCAGATATATAAGCGAGTTAACCAGCATAATAAAGAACGAAATTAAAAACATGGACAATCCTTGAAAAGGATAAATATAACCATTATAAATCAGAACATTTGAAGATTAGAAATTAATTATAATTAGAGCGGATTCCGAAAAGTTTTACGAGTAGGAAAAAACAAAAGAGGTGTCCAATGAAAATTATTGCGAGATTATTAAGAGCATTTTTTGTGGTGTTGGTATTAATTGTATTCGTTTCATGCGAAAAGTCAGATTCAACAGATACAGAAATTGACCCATTTAGCAATGGCGGGAATGAAAGAAATATGATCGTTGTTATCAGCGATATCCATCTCGGTGCCGATCTGACTTATGCGGAGTGTAATGTAAATCTTAAGGCTCTTGAAAACTTTCTTGAAAAAGTTAGAGTAGCTCCAAATGTAAAAGAACTTGTTATTGCCGGAGATTTACTTGATGAATGGTATGTTCCAGCCACAATAAATGAAAATTACAGTTACCTATGTGCCTGGAAACCATGATTTAACTATCACTGCTGAAAATGTTGATCTTATTCTTCCGGGAATAAATCAGGCGCGTGACAATGAACAGGGTTTGGGGACATACTCGCCATCGGGTATACCGGTATTGGCAATTGAACATGGACACCGCTACAATTTTTTCTGTGCGCCTGACCCGATTTCAAATCAGGATATTGCCCCTGGCACCATAATGCCTCCAGGATATTTTTTTACAAGGATAGCTGCACTTCACCATATACAAGATTGCCATACTGCGGGCGACACAATGCCGATTGTTACTCAAAATACTTCCGGCAATGAAAGTCAAGATTTACTATTCGCATATTGGGAACTCTGGCAATGGTCAATAACTCTTCTGCCAATAGAGAATAAATTTGATGAGAATATGATTGTAACGAATGTTGATGGATTCACAGGAACCTATTCTGTAAACGATTTATTGCCTTATCAAACAACTCCAGGGGGATTTATAGATGTTCATCTTTATAAGGGAATTCAGGATACATGGAATCAAAGACAAACACTCAATCATGTGGCTGTTAACATACCTACGAAGCAGGCAATTGCAAATTCTGCCATACCGAGTGAATCTGATGATCAGGCAAAGAATCAATATTTTTTAAATCCGAATTCCAATAAAAGAATGGTCATCTTTGGACATACGCACGATGCCAAAATTATTGCTTCTGAAAACCATAATGGACAAAAATCAATCTATGCGAACTCCGGAACCTGGATTGACCATAATAAAGTAGGTGCAGCAACAACTATGAATTTTGTAGTTATTACTCCGCAAAATACCGATGATTCTTCTCAAACCATGGTAAAACTTTATAACTATGAAGGAGAAGTTGTAACAAAAATGGCTGAAGACTCATTGCGATATTAACAGTAAATAATTGTATAATAAGTTTTTATATTTATATAAAAATCTTCAAATTTTGCGTCAAAAATCTATTGATTGGATTAATTACCTTGGGTAACAACGTGTAGCAGCAATAAGGGTTTGAGTTGTAATTGGAGCATTTTTACCTGCTCAAGCCTCTGTGTATTTGGACAGGAGAGTCGCCACAATGCCTTGCTTCTGCTGCACTCGGCCATTGATGCACCAACTGTGTCCCCAATTCCATCATCCAGAA
>JAGVVH010000076.1 GCA_019135895.1 Bacteroidota bacterium
TAGCCGCTATTGTTACTAACGTTCGGCGGTATGTGCATGTTGGCGCAGAGTCGCGGTGGCGCGTGTTTTTGCACTCGTGGTGCGATGCAGAGTTATGATGTTGATTTGTTTATTCTCGCGTTGGCAAAAACCGTGACACCAGGAGGGAGCCCCCGGCGGGAGCCGGGGCAGGCCGCACCGCCGACCACTTAGCGGCCCTCTTTGGCCAGAAAGTTCTCGCGGTGCGGAGCGCCAATTGCATATACCGACCTGTTATGGGGCGTTTTATCTTTTTAGAATTGTTCGTAGCGTGGTCTCTCTGGTCGCTCCAAGCTCTTGTTGTTTTTCTGATGGGAAAGCATTCTCCTCAATACCAGAAAAAAGATAATTTGGGTCCGCCATTCTAAACCAGTCTATTTTAGAAAAATCTAATTCATAAGTTGAGACTTTCAAAGGTGAATTCTTCCCACCAAAAGACAATATTAAATCGACTCTATTATTGTGGGATTCCAGTAATACCATTGGATTAAAGATCAATCTTTCAGAATGCATTGCTGGTGCCCCATAATGTAAAACATAAATAAGATTCTCAAGTATAAGTTGATGTCCATCAAATAAATACGTTTTTGATTGTGTCGGATTTCGAGAGTCAGCAAAGATACCTTGAGGACATATCAATCGCACTGAGACCATCTCTTCATTTTGAAGTTGAGTGAAATTAAAAATGAAAATCGTAATGTCGAGGAAATAGTTTATACCATCATGAGTGATTTGGTCAAGTTTTACATATCCCTCAACATTTGGATATCTAACCTTACGGAAAAGGGCTTCAACTAGGAAGTGAGGTGCCGGTTTGGTTTGGCCATCTAAGCGAGCCCAATAGGTACTTTTATACTGATGAGGAGAGTAATTACTTTGCTGTATTTCAAAGACATAAACTACATTTGAGTTATCCCTAAGTATACTGACCTTAATACCAGTAGGAAGGGGACTTATAGAGTCTGAAATTTTATTTATTAACCAGTCCTTTTGGACAAGTTCTGTTAGAGGAGCAAGTTGACCTTGATAAATTTTATTGCTCTGGCCAGATACTGCAACCCCTTCAGGTGCTCCCCATATTATGATGCCACCTTCGGAATTAAGAAATGCACAAATACCCCGAATAACTCCTTCAAGATTTGCATTAAAGTTACCATATCTTGTTGAGAATGATTTGAATTCTAAAGTTGAGGACTCTTCCTTTGATTCAACAAAGAAGTGAACAATGTCTTGAAAGGTTAGATTCTCTATATTTTTATTGAAGTATATACTAGAATAGTCCATCTTTTATCGTTTTTGGTTATTTTACGTTTTCTGCCCAGAGGTTTTCAAATGCCCCATAACGTTCGGCGGTATGTGTACTGGGTTATGATGTTATTTGTTTATTCTCGCGTTGGCAAAAACCGTGACACCAGAGGGGAGTGCCCCGCGGGAGCGGGGCCGGCCGGCTGGTTTTTGCCAGGCGGCTTCAGCCGCTAAGCCGGGCCGATAAAGCACCAACTGGTTTTGGTGTGCTGATCTGATGGATTAGCGCGCAAAAACCAGCCGCGGCAATTGCATATACCGACCTGTTACCTGCTGGGCTTATTACTTCTTCTTTGCATCTTACGAGGATCCTGCCTGGTGTCAAATACATCAGTTATTAATACACCCTCTTTGACCCTTTTGTAGATGATCTTATAGTTACCCTCTACAAGGTATCTATGTTCTTCATCAAGTTTTATGAGATTTGGCTCAAGTTGACCTGATAAAGGATGTCTGACCAGTTGTCTGGTGGCATTGAATATTCTCGAACGGATTCTAAAAGCGACGTTTATGCTAGCCGACTCTTTGTAGAATTGGTAAATTTCACGGAGTGAATTAGCGGCAAAATCAGTCCAGATGATTTTCATGGAACTACCAAGATTCCGATTCTTTTTCTAATGCTTCTTGAGTCTTGTATTTGCCTGATTTATAATCTCGATTTGATTTTTCAGCTCTTTCAATTAACTGTTTCTGAGTAAAACGCTTCAGCTTCCTTTCAGACCGGACTTTATTTTCTAGAATAGCCAGCTCAATCTTGTTGAATATGCTTTCATCTTCAAGGCCGGCTATATATTCAATTGCATTGAGTTTTCTTGTCTGTAAATCCATGACTACCATTTTTTACAAATATACAACACAAAACCCTACTTTATGTTAACTCAACTTAGCCTTGCAGGTAACGTTCGGCGGTATGTGCAGTTGGCGCAGAGTCGCGGTGGCGCGCGTTTTTGCACTCGTGGTGCGATGCAGGATTATGATGTTGTTTTGTTAATTCTCGCGTTGGTAAAAACCGTGACACCACCAGGGGGTCCCCGGCGGGAGCCGGGGCAGGCCGCACCGCCGACCACTTAACTTTCCTCTTTAGCCAGAAAGTTCTCGAGGTGCGGAGCGCCAATTGC
>JAGVVH010000547.1 GCA_019135895.1 Bacteroidota bacterium
TCCTGTGTGATCAACTTCCACACCGTTCGGGAACAATTTCTTGGCGTAGTCGCCCACTAGATGGCCTTGATCAAAGATCGCTTGAGTGGCTTCATCGGGAGGAGGAATTTCATCTGGCTCATGATAAATATACCAGAGTAGCTTTTTGCACTGAAGACCGTTGAGATATTTTGATTTAGATATTCTAATGTTCATATGGTTATTATCTCATGTGATCGTTCCATAATATCTATCATAGATCCCCTTCCTGCAGAACACGGCCAAATCCGTTGCTCTCCAAATACCAGTATGTGAAATGTTTAGATAACCAGCTCGCCGCCTTCTCTTCGGCCAACTGCCGGTAGAGGGAGGTATAGATCACCGGGATGCCGAAACGTGCTTCCAATGCATCGAGAGTTCCTGAAACGGCGTTTGGATGAGCTATAGTATTGTATTCATCCGGATCATAGGGTGTCTTGATGTCTTCGTAACTTGCTTCAACCAGCAGAGCCCGCCAGCGATATTTTGTCATTTTTTCACATTGTTTAAAAAATCGTGCTCTCTGCTGAATGACGGTTGTTATAAGATCAGTCAATGTTTTTCGTTCCAGGATGAGTAATGTTTCCATCCCCTCAATACTGTAATCGCCTGCTTTCAGCGCCAGGCTTCTTTCCCCTCCGATCCAGTTTTTGAACCTGCTGAAATCAAAGGGATATTTTTCACGAGTGTCGATAAGGACGATTGGTTTTGGAATCTGGCGGGTGATGCTGTGTCCGGCTCTCTTTACGATCAATCTGCCCGTTGGAGGCGCCGCCGGGTATTGTTTCTTCATAAAAACTTCACGATCACATGTATCGTTTTCATCCGGTTCGATTAAATCAGGCATTGCCATATTCACCCTTGTTCCTTGCCTTCAAATATTTAAACATCGTTATAACATTTTACCATTGCCGCCATTTTGGCTTTCATTTCCTTGACCAGCCAGGCCGGCTTTATTACTCTTGCCCCTGCGCCCAACGATAGGAGCCAGCCGATTAACTCCGCCAAAGTTTAGACTAAACTATGTTATTTGTATCAGAATCTTTGTACTCACGATACCCATAAAGCCAGAAAAGTGGCCACTGTTTCTGCGCGCCATCGAAAGTTATGTCTCCACGAAGAAGGATTTTATCGCGTTTGTATGTGTCAATGATATCCAGGGGTTCCCACATGGACTTGGTGCTCTCGCCAACCCACCAGGAGGCATGCTCCGACCACCATGTCTCGCATAACAGCATCGTGTACCACTTAGTTGGCGAGTTTTTCTTGAAACGCTTCTTCATAAGAGGTACGATTTCTTGTAACCTTTTAGCGTCGTCCTTAAGATCAGCTGCTCTGCTGCGCATGAGTAGTACTTTGCACTCAAGCGCAATCGCAAAATCGTCGGAAATAAGAAGCGTGTCGAGATGCTTCCTTTTGTCAAATGTGACCTCTTGGAATACCGCGCTATTTTCGTACGCCCTAAGAAACGCGTGGCTGAACTGAAACGAAAGGTTTCGTTCGGGGAAGCCAGTAGCCTCGCTAACGCCAAGGCGAAAATTCTCGAGCATATTCTTAAATCTAGTTGCAGCATCGCGTGTAATTATCGGAATATCCAGTATTTTGTCCACTGCGTCCCTCCTCTCGACACAATAATGTCTATGTGTATCAATTTATAATAATCTAAACACCACTATAGCATTTCACTAATTTTTTTGCCGTTGTTTCCATTTCTTTTACCAGCCAACCCGGCTTCACTATCGTTGCCTCTTCGCCAAATGATAACAACCAACCGATTAACTCCTGTTTGGACGATGCCGTAAATTTCAGGATGATTTGTTTTTTGCCTTTATAAATGATTTCCTGATCAGGGCTCCATCGCCGCTCCGCAACGTATGCAGCAGCCCAACCGTTGAAGGCCACCTCCACTTCAAATGCCTCTTCTTTAATGACACCGAAATGCTGATTGAATGTTTTCTCAAAATCAAATTTCCCGGGCTGAAAGGCTACATCCGTCATAACCACCAACTTCATGCGGTGGACGGCCAGCAGGGGATCAAATTTTGGTGCCTGGTAGGGTTTGCCCGGTTCCTTGGCCTTTTGCGCGTGGAGATAGATCGCGTCATGATAAGAAAAGAGTTTCAGTGGTTTGATATGGAATGTTTTTGGCTTGGGGGCCTCGATAGCCTGATAGGTCAGTTTGCAAACTTTTTGCTTTTCCATGGCATCGATCAATGTGTGAATGATTTGATGCTGCGGCGTGTAGTCTATCGTGCCGGGACGAAAAGCGGCAAAATGGCACTCGTCCATCTGTTGACCGTCAGCAAGCGCAGTCTTGCTCTTCAAAATCGCCTGCGTTGCTTCTTCATAGAGCTTTTTCCCGACAAGATGCTGTGTAAAGGCCTTGCATAATTGCAGCGATTGAAGTTCGGCTTCGGTTAACGGAATATTTTTGAGTGAAGCGGATGATTTCTTGATCCGGAAAAAGCTTCTGTTGCCCTGTTTGGTTTCTTCAATGGCAATACCGTAGGATTTACGGATGTTGTCAATCAATCTCAGGACAGTCTGCTTGGAACAGTTAAGGGTCTTGGCCAATTCCGTCAGTGAATGACGCTCACCGGAAAACAGCAGGCGGACAAACAGGCTGATCAGCTTTTCCCCATAGCTTTTGTAAAGATCACGTTTTGCAGGCATGGCACCTCCCTTATTCTGTGATGCCGCAAATAAGTACAGGTAAACACTAGCGCATTGTACACCCGATGTAAATGAATAAATTACAAATCATGCCGCCGTATGGAACGATGATGTGAGATAGTATCTCCCACGTCGTTAGTCATGTCTGTCTTTGCCTGCGACAGGCTGATAAATTATTAGGAGGATATGATGGAAATCATGGACTTGAAAATTGTGGAAAATAATTCGACTGCAATATTTGAAAAAATCAAAGGAAAATACCCGAATTTGGAAGGTTATTTGGTTTATTCATCACCCCACGGCCAGTGCAATTTAACGACGGATCTTTTTGAAATATTAAAAACGTTCCCTGCCATGATCGTTGCTTCCAGTCAAAAAGAAAAAACCGTGGCCATTGTGCAAAGTATCATGTCGCTGGAGAAAGAAAAGAAAGACAACGTGAATGCAAAAGAAACCGTGGTAGAGAAGATCAGACAGCTTAAAAACGATTTGTCACAAATGATCGATGAACTGGCGCTGCGGGATGACACCTTTGTGGAAATTCGTTTCGATGAAAAGAAAGTCAATCTGTCCTTGATTTATGAGCTACAGAAAGACGAATTGGTCTCCCGGGTACATACTCCGCAAACAAAGGCATCCATCAGGATAGCTTTGGGAACGCTGCGGGACTTGCAGTAGTTATTCAAGAACCACTAATATTGAACGGCGGCATGCTCATGATTATGGACAAAACTTCCATCATTCTTGATGATAAAAATGTACACTATGCTTTAATCAGCAAAGTAATACGCATTGTAAAAGATAAATACAATAACAAGTTCAGAGTCAGCGACATAACTTCTCTTAAAGAATTCACGATCACTGAAAAGCAATACGTGGAAAATATTTTTTCTCCCGACATTACCGGTTTATACGCTTGGGAACATCATTTCTATGTTATTGGAAACATTTGGCATTACGATGAATCAGATCAATATGATTACAGAAAGACAATCAGATACATTGTGCTGCTGCTTAACAAGGGCAAAATTCCAATTGGAGAAACAATTAAGACACATGATTATTATGGATTCGTAAAACGTATTTATTATGACTGGTTTAATTTATTGGACCGTGAATCACGGTGGTTATATGAAATCAACTTTAACGAAAGAGATTTTATGCTATTTGTTTCACAGAACCTTAAAAGCAGACTTGGTGACATGGGCATTTATAATTTTGAATTCCTTAAAACTTTTATGGAGGCAAAACAAGATTATCATGCAAAGAAGCTGCTTGAGGCCATTATGGGTGTAGAACAATTGGGAATAAATCTCCTGCAGGCGAAGTAATAAAGGTCGCGTCTAGGGAGTGATGTCGCTTTCTTTAAATCGGTAATTCGTGTCATCTCCTCAAGTCATAGATACTTGACTTGTAGGTGGCAACATCAACATGCCTTCCTCTTAGTCCATAAATGTCAACCTAAGCAAAAAGTGCTAGATTTCAATCAGCAATAAATAAGGCCGATGATTTTCCTTTTTTTAAAAAATAAATAGTGTTATAAAATATTTACATGATTTTCAGCAGAAGGTTTTATTAAAAATAATAAAGGATTAACTAAAACATTATGAATCTAAAAAAAATAGAACCAGATGATTTTAATTCTTTTCAATCTGAAATTGAAAAAAACAGAAACAGTGTTGAACGCACTTTAAATCTTACTTGGTTTTATGTAAATGCAAGATTTAGGGTTCCGGAAAAGGATTTTAAAAATATTTATAGCGTAGATGGTTCAAACGATGGCGGGATTGATTGTTTTTTTCAAGAAGGTAATACTTTTTATCTTGTTCAATCCAAATATCATGAACGCTCACAAAGAGAAAGCACAAGTTGTATAACACATGAATTACAAAAAATTGAAAAAACATTAGTTGGTGAAAACACTAATAATTATGCAGCAGATTTTATTAATGCTTTACGACGTGAATTATTAAATAATAATGCTTATTTGGAAATAATATGGCTAAGTACAAACGAAGTTACGTCAAATTCAAAAATAGAAGCACAAGAATATCTCAATAAGATTTTACTAAATCGCAAATGGGAGTTAAATGCAGACATTAACTTTATTGATAGATACGCATTAGAAGGTGTTATCTATGACATCAAACATGGTTATGTCCCTCACACTGGCAAAAAGAGATTACCATATGAGCCACATGAATGTATGGTTATTGACAAAGGGAGGGATAAAATTGAGTCGATTGTATGTAATGTAAAAGCTACTGATTTGTTAAAATGGTTTATAAACTCACAAGATATTTCAAAATATTTACAAAAAAATGTCCGAGAATCTGTTGGTGAAAATACTATAAACAAAAAAATAAGAACAAGCTTTAAAGACGAACCATCTCTTTTTTGGTATAAGCATAATGGCGTCATAATATTCGCTGATTGGTTAGAATTAAATGAGCGAGACAGAGTAGTAACGATACGTAATCCGCAAGTAGTTAATGGTGCACAAACTGTAACTCAATTATACAAAGCATATGATGAGAACAGGAATGAAAACAATCCTGCAAAATTATTAGTCAGGATTTACAGATTGCCTTATGAGGATTCTGAAACTTATAAGAGAAGTATTGATATAATTGCTGCATTAAACTCACAAAATAAGATTAAATTTTCAGACCTCCATTCTACTGATCCAAGACAAGTTATGATTGAAAACCGAATAAATGAACTAGGTTTGCGCTACACATATCATAGGAAACGTACCGATAGCGGGGAAGTTGCAAGCCCTTATAAGATTTTTATGACCAAACTAGCACTTTTCTTTTATTCTTGTGAATATATAAAACCGGATGAAGGTATTTCGGGTCAAATTGAAAGTTATTTTAGCGAAGATAAACGATATAATGAAGCTTTTCCAGAAAATAAAATTAAGAAATCATTAGGTAAAAATATAGATCATATTGTTTTTAAATACATTGATTGTTGGCGTTTAAATTATTTATTTGATCGAATTGTTAAGCACGAATTAAATAATAAAAATCGGGAATATTATCCATTTATAAAATGGTATGCTGTAATTGATTGTTATACTCAATTGCAAAATTGGAAGGAAAAAATATTTACTGGCAGTTGGAGAGAATGGGTAGAGTTTATTGATAGCCCTGAATATGAAAACAGTATAGTTAAATATTCAAAACCTAGGTGCTCTATATATGTTAGCATGCTACCCAAAAGAGAAGCCGACCCAAGAAATTTTTATAAATCAACAGAGGGTAGAAAAAAATTTGAAAAGAACTCTGGTAATTATTTTCAATTTAAACAGGGACTGAATAAAGCTTACGAGTTGTTTAAGATCCATAATGGATATTAAATAAAAGAAAAAAATGTAGTTGCTTTATTAAGAGTACAGAAATCAACATCTGTTCCAATCAGACGAGACACACGGTATTCTTTGGTCGCGGGTTGGTTAACGAAACGAGGCGCGCCGCTGATAATGTTATTACACCTTTCAAATATAACCTTCACCTCAACTCTAAATCGTAAATCATTGACTTGTAGCCATACAAGCACTTCTTCCTTAATCCTCATTTTTCAAATTTATATTTTTATGCTAGGTTACAAGTTATAATTGTTAAACAATCCATCTATTAATAACAGTTTTGTAAAATGGATTAGTGTACGTATAAATAATTTGAGATAAAGAGGCATTAAATAAATGAAAGCTGTTTTAATCTGGAAAGATTGCAGTTTATTCCAGAAGGAGCAGGATGGATTTTGGATGCAATGTCCAAGTTCAGAACTTGAGGAAAAGGTTCTTCCGCATCTAGTGGGTGAGCAGAGAACACGATTTCTTAATAGGAAAGAATATTTTCTTTCGACGAAATGGGCAATAAGCAACCCCGGTCTTCTTGTCGAACCTGATTCTTATTACTTCATAATATCAAGGGACGGTAAAGAAGTCCAACCAACCGATCCATTCTTTCCTTATTCAAGTCAATGGTATGGTGGTTGCCCATTAGAAGAGATTGATATAATAAGTATTGATACAATTAATGACCTAAATACTATTTATGAGACTATAGATTGTCTTGCACTTTTTGATGAGAAAAAAAGGCATATTGCTGACTTTAACAGAGAAGGAAGTCTGCATGTTTTCGAAACGTTTGATAACAGTGTGCCACAAGAGTCATTTGATATATGGGCTGAAATGTATGAAACAAGAAATATAAAAGACACACTCGACAGAATTTCTTCTATGCTTGGATTACCCGTACCTTCAAAACTTCCGTCAAGTACTCCAACTACCCTTGTCTATCGGTTTATCTCTGCGTTTCTCACGCATAGCGCGTTTGACACACATAGATGGGAGTGTCGGAATGGATGCTTAGATACTGCGGGGCCAGAATGTGGAGGTAAAAGACACCACCTTTTTGAAAAGTTTCCTGGCCTCAGAAAGGAAGAAAATTTAAGAAAGATTGAACCATTCTTTGGGGAATACGAATATAATTTTTGGTTTCTCATAAAAAATCGTGACCCATTTTTATGCTTGGATACAAGTGGCATTGTGTACCGACGAGATGGTAAGTTTTATGATTTAGCATTATTATATAAAGGTAATAGAAAAATATGGTCTCTGTTCTTCCCTAAGTTGCTCCGTGGAGCACGCCAATGTTTGCCCATGCACAAAAGTGTTATGGCGAAGCTAAGGGAGAAAAGGGGTAGTCCCTTTATTTATATCCATACTCGGGCTGAGGCGAATTACATGATGAATCCAATAGACTTCAAAGACGCTTACTACATCAAACTTGGAAAGGGAGGAACATGGGAAGAATCGAGCATCCATGATAACAAGCTAAGAATTGGATGGGCTGAATGGACGCTAGATGAAATAAACGAAGCGGATTGGGATATACTAAAGCTAAAGCATAGTGGTGAGTATATTAATAAAGGCAGAGCATCAACAGATATTAATGCCCTGAGAATGTTCGTGGAATCTAGTTCAAATGACATTTGGATCACATTTCATAAAAGTCAGTTATGGTGGTGTAGAATCGCAAACCTACCGGTTCAACAGGATAATATCTCAAAATATCGGCTGTCGGTTGCATCATGGAGCAATATTGATATCCATGGTCATATACTGACTGCGAACCAAATCCCTGGAAACATTGGAAAGACTCAAGGATTCCGCGGAACGATTTGTAGAGTGAAGGAAACAGAAGATCTCAAACGCCTGATCAATGATAGTCCAAGTGAAAGTTATATATCAATTCTAGATGCTAAAACGAAGCTGGAGCTTGAAATGGAAAAAGGGATTAGTAGGTTACACTGGAAAGACTTTGAAACTCTTGTTGACCTGCTATTCAGAAACGCCGGTTGGCAAAGAATAAGCGTTCTCGGTGAAACAATGAAATATGCCGATCTCGAACTATTAGAACCTATTACCGGCGATTGCTATCAGGTACAAGTGAAATCTGAAGCTACAGCAAGTGATTTTGAACAATATATTGATTCATTTCCAGGAGGATATTTTAGAAAACTTTATTTTGTCGTCCATACACCTTCTAAAGACCTTCTCAACTACAGACCGTCACAAGATTGTCCCGCTGAACTAATACTACCTAAACGAATAGCGAGAATGGTTGTAGAATTAGGGTTGGTAGAATGGATTATGAAAAAAATAAAATAGAGCTAGATAATTGTTGGAGCTGATCGCGTGGATGCATTATGATTCATATAGATTCTGTGTGTTGTGGTTCATAGCGTCTCTGATTCGGCGGGTCAACTCAACTCTATGTGGCACCTTTCAAACAGTAATTCACAACATGAGGAATTATCAAAAACATTTGTTGATAGGTGTAGGAGACATTCGACACGGTTAAGATTTTTTTTTGGTACTACCTGCACAGTATGGATAGAAATCCATTGCACATCCATATGAGCCGCAAAGATTGACTTCACTCCCATGCCGTTACGATTTTCAAACCAAGATTATAATCAATCCAGACAGTTATAATCATTCTAAAACTCATGGCCAAAATCATCCGTTCCGGTTAATATCATAAATCCTGTTGAATTTTAAAAGGAGTAATTTATGACAACTACATCGAACTGCCAAAATCTTCTGTTTGATCTGCATAACGAGATCATCAAGCTTGAAGTCGAAAATGCGACATTGAAAGAGAGGCTTAATCATTTAGAACTGCAGAAGACTAAGGTATCTGATTCAGAGGTAAAGCGTGTGGATTGGATTGAGCTGGAACCAGGAAAGCGATTCTTAACAAAAAAAGATCTGGGAAAATATCTTGGTATTTCAGCGGGGACGATTTCTAATAAAATGTCAAAAGGTGTTTTTCCCATAAGGTCAAAAAGAATTGGCAACAAAATTCGCTTCGATATGCGAGAAATTCTGGAATACCTTGATACAGACCAGCCTTTTTGGGAAAGAGATAAAGAAATGAAGCAAAGAAAATAGTTTTTTATGATGAATTTAAAAAACGCAGCATCCTGCGTATTTCCTGTTATTTCTTATTGATCAGCTTCCAAGATTCCCCACTTTTAGTTTTTAGATGGTTGGAATCATTCAGGTTTTAAGGCCGTTTTTGCCGGTTCAGGGTATTGATAAGGAACGGGCTTCTGTCTCGATAAGATATTGAAATTAATGGGTTAATTATAAGACCTGTTGCCCTGACCTCGTTGACTATTGCACCCCATTGACATTAGCATGACCATCCATACATTAAAATCACAAAGGTGCTGCAATGCTCGGGTTAAATTGTCTATCCTGGAGTAAGTGAAAGTTGAATCATTTCACTTGGAGGTTAAACGAAGAACATTGCGAGATATTGGCAGTGATCACGACCTGCTGAAAGATCATTAAATAAGCTGACTACAGTTTATAAACAAAGAAGCAAAAAGCATTGCAGCACTCTTTGATATTGTCCTCACGCTCTTTGAAATATATGCAGAAACAATCGAGATTCTGCGATGTACGTATTGAGTCTATTCTACTGGATGTTAACGAAAAATAATCCTAGGGTCTTCGTGGTGATTATCACCCTTTTAGACCAGGTCTTAAATGATGGACTCCAGCAAAAAGACAAGACGGCATAGGCGGATCTCGTTAGCCCCTCGTAAGAGATATTCTTCTTCGAGGGGTTTTGTTTTGTATTTATGAGAAAACATTTTCAATTCAAATCTTTTCCATTTTGGAAATCAGGCTATCGAATTTTTCCACATCAACAACCGGCGAAGTGGAAAAGGAAATGCCCGTCAGCAATTTTAACCCCATGGATGCACACATCGCTTTTTCGGCATCTGGAAAATCCAGGGTAAGGACCAGATCGTGCTCCCCCATCACAACATACATGGAAATTACCTTTCCGCCATTTTTCTCGATGATTTTGACTGCTTTTTTAGTCCGTTGCACCGAGACATCCTTTAACGAATCCTGTGTATGTTTTCCGAACATTATAAATATTGGCATGGAACAACCTCCTTTCCTAAGAAGCATTCCCTGGATATGGTTTCTCGGTATGTTTCTTCCAACTGTCCTCTGATGCATTAATTTCCAAAAGAGTATCTGATAATTTCTGGCCGCCATTCCAGTAGTGATATTTTGATTCAGCATTAAATGGAACGATTATGTTTCCTGAATTGTCGATATAGGGGATGCTTGGATTGGCCATGTTACTGATGCTCCTTTTATGATTTACCAGTAAAAACTGGCGTTGATTATATTGCAAACAGCAATCAAGGTCAAAGAGAAAAGTCCGTCAAGCATCGGGTACAGATATTAGCATCCCCCCGCGAGGTTCCGGAAACATTCCTGCATTAAAATAATCCTCAAAAAACGCACCCCAGTTCGTTTCTTGTCATAAAATATATCCAACCTTCACCGAATCATAGAACAAATATATGATTAAGAAATTTATAAAATAAGTTTCAGAAAGGAGGATTATGTCTATGAAGAAGAAAGTCTATACCCGGCCGGTCTCAGTGATGCTGTCAGAAGAAATGTTCGATCAAATCAAGACAATCGCGGACAACGAGGACATCGGTATTTCGGATTATATCAGAGAAGCGATTCGGGAGAAGTTGGCAAAATGTAACCAAAATAATTTTCAGAAAGGAGGAACAAACCATGAGAAATAGAACGTTTCATACATCAATAAATTTGCTGATAGAGCCGAACACCTATCAACGACTGAAAATGATCGCCGGACTGCAAAAGACTACCATGTCCAAATTCATTCGCGAGGGCATCAAACTCCGGCTGGCACAGTATGACAAGGAAAATAATTCAGTTATGGGAGAAAAAGATCATGCGGACAGATAATTTAAACCAGATGATTTCATCAGACCTGGAACAACACATGCAATTCATGATAATTTAAACCAGATGATTTCATCAGACCTGGAACAACACATGCAATTCATTGAAATTGATCATTCATTATCCAGGGAGACAATGAATACGGTTGATGGGGATTCAGAAAACGAGATTATTCATGAGATAAGCGCCACGGAAATCCTTGCCGGCAATTATGAACCGGAATCCGAGGAAGCACTGATAGCGTATGCGGTAAATATCCATGCCCGCGTGCAGACTTATTCCATCAGCGGCTATTGGGAAATCGGCAGGTCCATCAATGCATTTTATAAGGGGAAGTATGGGACAAATGAACTGGAAAGAATTGCCAAGGCAACAGGCATCGGCCGTGATACTCTGGCCAAATCGTGCAAGTTTGCCAAACAATATTCAAAAGAACACGTTGAAACGCTTTTGAGGGGAAACTTTGTCCTGTCATGGGGGCAGATAGCCAAAAACCTGACGATAGAACCTCGAAAGGTTATAGAGGTGTATCGGCAATCCCCAACCTGCGAACAATTTTATTATGGCATAATAAAATTGAAGGACCCGTCAGAGGCGAGAGGCAAGAACAAGAGAAAATCCGTAAAACCGGCAGATATTATTTTAGAATCATCAGTTAACACTTCTTTATTATTACAGAATGACACAGGTTGTGGCGTGGTTGAAACAGGGGAAGCATCTCAAGAACCAAGTGATCTTGTTAATGTTATCGAAATGGTTCCGGAAAATGAAAGGTTTGAGCGGGAAATCAAAGATCTGCAGGAAGCAAATGATAAGCTCCGCAAAGAACTGGATCATACCAAGTATCAGTTAAATGAAATGAACAGCCTCTTTCACGACGCCGCTATCGACATCACCCAAAAAAGTGAATTGATTGACAGGCTGAGAGCCACGCTGAATCAAGTTTACGATATGGTTCAAAATGGTTGTGACCACGCAAACATATTGGAGCAAGTGGCCTGGCGGATATGATGGCGTTTTCCTGATTACCTATCGTAAACCTTATCAAGAAAGTCGTTGAAAAAATAAAACAAACAGGTAGTGTCAACAATCTTTCGCACTTTTAATTTAGCAGCCCTACAATCCGGTTATCGGTAAGCCACTCGCTCTGGGAGTCATCATCACTCCCGGAGCGCGTGCCGTTCACTCAATTACTATTATAATATGATATTTACTAAACCGCTTCTTCATTAATCGAAAGTCGCTCAAAGGGAATTCCTCCTATTTGCTTTCCAATTGAATTAACGGTCGTGTTAACGGTATTAATAATCATTTTTTTAACATTTTCATCAAATTTTTCTCGGTAATCTACAATAATCTCAGCTGGTTCAAAAACAGGGATGCCCTTTACAAGTAACCGATACGAATACCCACCCCAAGATTCTGAAGAGAAAAAACCATCTTTGTATCGGAAAAATGGTGTACAAATAATTTTATAGTCCTTTAACGCTTCCTGACTTCCGGCATTGTAAGCAATCGTTTTTTGTTCTTGCAATTGCCTAATATATTCGGCGTCTTTAGTGGCAATCTGCTTTTTCAGTTCTGCAATTTCAATTTCCTTCGACGAATTATCCTGATAGCCACGTGACGTAGCCTCAGAAATCTTTCTCTCCATTTCAATTTTTAAAGCTGATTTTTCAACTTCTGCTTTATGAAGTAATTCGCGAGCGTCCGATAATTGATTCTGAATATCTTTGAACTCCTTAATCTTCTCCATTTCTCTTTTATGCAATTTTACAAACAAAACCCAAGTCAATCCAGTAGCAACAATAAGAGACAAAATCACAGACATAAAAATAACCATGTAATCCATTTCGACCTCCTTGAATGTATTTTAATTTTAGTAAAATATCCTTCTAAGAAATATTGAACGTTCAAAGTATCATTCATCACTTTACCAAGCATTTATAATTAAAGGCAATGAACATACCTTAATTACTTCTATTTGAATGATTTAACTAGGTGTCACAAAACACCTTTTCCCACAGCTGCCACTTCAAACAGGTGGTTGCCGCCGTCGCTTTTTTATCTTTCTGAGCAATACAGTCTGCATGTCCTGCATCGGCATTCACGTTAAATGGTTTATTGGCGCGAAAAACGATTGTCCGGTTACCTGACCAGAAAGAACATGTCGCGCATTTTTTATCGGTCACTTTATAAGCCCCATAGCTGGACATCAGGCTACCCCCTTTTTTAAGTACAAATAATCAATCCGGATTTGCTATATCGCCGGACACTAAATTCAAGTCCCCTCTTATGAAATAAATTCTCTTGTCTGTTGTGCTGTATTCAACCTGGTATTCAATTTCGAGATTTGACTTTATGTAGGCGCCTTTTTTGGGAATGGTTATGATGTATTTACCTTGGGACGGGCTAGCTGATTTGCATTTTAATGCTTCGAGCTCTATAAACTTTTTACCAAAATATTCATATTCGCCCGCAAGAGTACTCTCCATTATTTCGTCAGATAATTTGATTAATAATTGAGCAGCATATGTATTTTCCTGATCATCCACATCCTTGCCGATCAAAGCCAAATACATATATTTTTTAGGATCGACCGGAATGAAAAATAAGTGGGTATAAACCGGCTGTCTTTTCAGCAAGCCTTTGCGTTTTTTCATCACGCAATATCTAATTATCCCGTTCATTCCGTGCTCTTTTCGCTAACTAAAAATAAAAGTGGTGGAACCGTTTCCC
>JAGVVH010000211.1 GCA_019135895.1 Bacteroidota bacterium
CCCACGAATTTTAGTCAATTCTTGAACAAAAAACTGCGCCAAAAATAAACGCAGTATTCATCTATATTTTCAAAAGCATAAGGAATATTAATTGTTTTAGTTCCTTTTTAACAGTTCCTCACGTTCGAAGCTGTAGCAATCTTTACAATACTTTTTCCAAACAAAAATATTTTCAATTTCTTTATCATCAAAAGTTCGAATTCCTGCTCGCACTTCATTAAAATAATTAAGCAAATCTTCGTCGCCTTTTTCTCTCCACACTTCTTTGCCATGATGGAAATAGACATATTCTTGAGTCTTAGGAGCGTATCCTAATTGGTTCTCTTTTCTTTTGCCTTCAGTTACTAAGTACATTATTTGAGGCCCCTCCATAAAGGTTTTAACTCAGCTGGGGTGTTTTCCCAATCGACCTCATCCATTGCTAATGGCTCTGGTCCGTTTAGGCTTTCGATGCATTGGGTAATGCAGGTGATCCATCTATCTACTGGATAGGCTTCATCAGTAACTCCAGCTTCTTGATATCTTTTTAGCAAGGTTTCAAGTCCCTTCTTGGTTTCGATATAGTGCATATTCTGACCTCCTTTGGTCAGGTATATATTCGCTCTATTACATAGTAATAGCAACTTAATATGACACTAGATTGATACAAAAATAGTGAGGGAATTCCCCACTATCTTCTTCTACCACCATGTTGATCCCACCACGTTCCATTAAGTAGACTTTCCATTACATCATCTCTAGGGTTGTTATAACGGAAATCAACTGATGAGTTTTCCTTAACAATCTGGTAGATCTGGTTCCATGCACAGGTAGATTGTTTCATAAAGTTAGAAGCCATATTAACGTATGGCGATTGAATTGGTCCTCCAGTAGTTGGATGCTTGGCAATCAAACCATATTTGGTAACTGCTTCTGCACATTGAATATATCTAGCTTGCGATATTGCGTATTGCTCAATTAAATGAGTAGGAACTAGTTTTTCACATTTAACTCTAACCAACCATTTGTATGTTTCTTCAAATAATTCTTTAGCCGCAAATGTTGTTCCATCTCTTTGAGGAGCATAGAGATATTCTTTTATAGGTGGCATATCCACTGCTTCTAAATCTTCGCCGATATCTATTTCGGTAAGTTTTCTTCCACCTGGATTACCATTTTCTAATTTTTCGATGTTGGATTTTTTCTTTCTGCCGGCTCCAACTCTTTTACCGCCATGTAATGTAGAATTCATAATGCATTTCTCCTTCAAACTTGATTTAGGGGTTATACCCAACTTGATTTCGCTTTTTTGTGCGTGCAACCCCACGCCGGTGTCCATCTTTTATTCGTAGAGATTTTGACCCCCCTACCCCTAATAAGTGTCTACTCACCTATTCAAGCAAGGCCTCGATTAGAATTTATAGAAATATTTCTTATGTCGACAAATTCTAACGCAAACTTTTTTGCATTAGATCTGTTTGGGTCAATAGTAAATGTTTCCCTGTTATAATTTGCCGCGCTTGTCCAATTATAGGTTCCGTGAGCTGTTCTTTCTAAATCAAATATACAGAACTTATCATGCATTAGGTTATTAAAAAGACCGGCTATTTTAGCATATACTACTGAAAACGTATAATCATGATTAGAGAAATAATTCTTATTTTTTTCATTATCATCAACAATAACAATTACATCAAGACCCTCTTTGGTTTTTGCTTCTAATTCATTTGCTATATTGCTATTTGTGAACCATGCAACAGCAGCATAAATGCATATTTGTGCTTTTTTAATTTCTGCGACTAGGCTCTTCTCGATTTCAGCGAACTGAACTTCCGGTGCTTTCTCAAGTTCTTCACCATCGAACATATTTAATTCTATATCAATAGAAACAAGGTCATAATCATCGCTCGGAATACGAACTCGTTTACAAATATCAAAAATTAAATCCTTCTTTTCATTTAAAAAATCTTTATCCTCTTCGTTAGAGGCATAAAAAATATAATATTCGCTATAATGATTCCAGTTAATATGAGAAAACTCGCTCCTCTTTTCTATTTTTAAAGTGCAATTACTTAAAGAAGCTGCAATCAAAATGTTAGTCTCATCGACATAATCGGGTAAACCAATTCTGCGAATAATCTTTTTCTTTTGTGATTTAAAAGATTTGATTATCGCTTGAAGCATTTCTTTTTCGTCTCTTGTCATTGTTGTAGTCATAATTGGAACATATAAAACTTTCTTATAATTATAGCAAAGGCCACTAATGTGGCCAAGGTTATCTAAATTTTTCTTCGGCAGACTTACTAGCTTTGAAACCCATCGTAATTTTTGACGGGATATTAATAGACTCGTTAGTTTTTGGATTTCGTCCGATCCTAGCTGATCTCTCCACCAGTCTAAATGTTCCAAGAGGCTCTAGCCTAATGCTTTCATGAGAAACATAGCAGACGATAGTATGAATCGTCTCATCCACTACTTTTTGAACATCTGTCTTTGTTAATCCGGTCTTATTAGCGACCACATCAACTAAATCTCTTTTATTCATGCTTTCCTTCTTTCTACGCTTAAGCGTTTTGTGTTTTTAAGAAATCTTCAAAATCAGTTTTTCTGATTCTCACTAATCTTCCGATTTTAAATGATTTGAGTTTGCCGTTTTTGATGTACTTCACTACTGATAACATTGAAATTCTTAAAGCGTTAGCAACATCATCGATTGTATAGAACACCATTGAATCATCATTCGCCATTTTAGCCTCCTTTCTACCCATCAATCGCCGCTTTAATAGAGGCAAAGTCCACAAAGCGATCGCTGCGATCTAGAGCACACATTTTGCTTACTATATTCTTTATTTCATCGCTTTCACTGCGATTGGTTTTAATGAATTTGTCGTATAAGAATGCACCTAAGTAATATATTTCTGTTGGAACATCATATGCATTCTTAAAACTACTATTAGGTTGGTTCTCAAGAGGATGGTTTTCACATTCGCTATACGGGTAACAGTCTCTTAAAAACGCTATACCTTTATGAGTAATTCCGTCATGATCTACAAAGTAGAGCTTCTTATCTTTAGAAAAAATCATGTTCTTAGCATCGATATCTGTAATCGCATAATCTAATGAATCTATTTCACTAGCCATATCAATAAACGCTCTCAAGAGTTCTCTATTTAGAATTGGTAATTCATCGATAAAATGGCCGTCTATAAATTTATAAAGATAATACGCGCGTTCTTTTTTATCATAATTAAGCATTCCAACCTTATATAAATGCGGCATGTGTTCTGCTTTGGTTATAGCTTCACCAAATCCGTCAGTTATTTTAAGGATGTAGGCTTTTCTTCTAATCAGAACAATAAATGTTCTTCCAAATCTTCCATCAATTTTAAGTTTGACTGACACGGTAATATCTCCAAGAGATAGCTTTTCCATTAATAAGCCACCTCCATCTGTTTATAAGAAAAGAATGAGTCCAGGTTAACGTTTTCAGCTTCTAGTGAATAAACTTCTTTATTCGATTCCATTAAAAGCTGCTTCTTGTTTCTTATTCTTTCTTCAATACGACTGACGTCTACTTCTGGAGAGAATAATCTAATGCTTTTTAAGAAAGTTAAGATATCTAAGCCAAAGATATAAAGCTGATAGTTTTTAAAACCATATAAATCACCACAATCTTGTACAATTTCATCCCTATAAGAAATGAGTAAAACATCATCTTTTAGAAAATGGCTGTCACTATGGCTAGGGATATAAACTAATGATTTAACTTTGTTAGTCCTGAGAAACCCAAAGCATTTCTTATATCTAGCTGGAACGAAACACTTGGGCAAATCTTCTTTCGTAATCTTTACTAAAGTTGATGCGCCAGAAAACAGATATCCCTTTGGATTAGTTATATAGATGTACTTCCTTTTTCTATAGATGATTCTTTCAATCGAATAGAAATTAGCTCTTATGGTTGGTTTTCTTTTTCTTCTTGCCATAAGGTTTTTCCTTTCCGTAATACTTCAAATCTTCGACAAAACCATAATGGTTTAGATCAAATACTGCGACATTTTGTTCTTTGATATAGTTACCATAAACGCGATATCTCTTCTTAATATCCCAATTCATAAATTCATAGATTTGTTCTACTAGTAGAACAGAGAATGTTCTGAAACCTGCGGTTAATCCACTCATGGTATAAGTGACATGTACACCACTTAAATCACTTCTATTACATGGCTCAACAGCAAATGTCTTTTTTGAAGGGTTAATTAAGAATCTAATAAACTTGGGAAGTCCAAAGCTTTCTAACGCACCCATCGACACTCGAATTGAACCGTCTTTATAAAAGAAGGTGACGGATATTATATCCTTACCTGCCATAGTCATCTCCTCCAAAGAGATATGGGAATGCGTCTTCCATAGGTGTAGGATCTGGCTCATCTTCAACTGGAACGGTATCAGCTTCTTCTTGAACTACTGGAGTATCTTCTTCGACAACTGGAGCAGCATTTACAGAAGGAAGAGGTGTTTTTGTCTTTTTTACATTTCTTTGCTCAATAATCTGAATTCGAGCATAGCCATCTAGGATATTGATATCTAGCGCTCTTTCATGTTCGGCAACAGGCAAGCCAAATGATTCTCTCCAGCCTTCCGGATAGTATGGTTTTGATTTCATGCATCTCCCATCTTCAGTTCTTCTTTTTGGTGTATATACTTCAGTATCGTTTAGATCAAATACTATAAGTATTTCATTTTGAGATCGTAAGATATTCCCTTGGATCTTATATCGGTTTTCAATATTCCAATCCATCATGTCGAAGACCTTGGCGGCAAACATTCGACAAAGAATCTTCTTTGGGGTTCTCTTATCAAGCCTTTCGTTATACTGACACCACCTAATTGCATCCTTATCGTCAACATCACAAGATTTGATTACTATCTTCTTCTTTTCTGGGTTAACGATAAACTGCACATATCTGACATTAGGCATCTTCTTTAATGTTGCAGTGTTAAACATTATCGAATCTATCCTGAAACTCACTGATACTTCAAATGTATGAGAGAAAAATTCTCTTCTAACAACTTCAAAGCCATCATAGTTGACATTTTCGACCACAGTTTCTTCAAGATCTTTATTGACCTCAATGTCAGACAACCCTGGTCTATTCATCACATCATCCATTTTATTGTCCTCCTTCCGCTAAAGCGGATAAATGGCTGTTTATTATGCCTTTAGCCCAAGAGGTATAACTATCTGCCTCAGTAGGGACTTTCGCTGTGTTAACATCCCATGACTTAAATAAATCAAGGAGATACAACCTCATCGAATAAGCATCTTCATATATGTTTTTGCCGTAATGGTAGGCATAATATTCATCTAACAAATTAATGCTGACTTTATCGTATGTTTCACCTTTATCGATTATCTTTTTGGTTAAAGGCAGAGCAGTATCTAAATCAAAGATAATAATTGACTCATCACTTCCTTCACCCTTGGTGCCACTTAACCGATATTGATAATTATCATTCCACTTCATCAGCTCATATAAAGTGAGCATAAAACCAGAGCAGCTTTTAGTGATTCCTTTTCCTTCGTTACTTACCCACTTAAACGCAAATGGGTTTCCTTTGAATGATTTTCTCACAGCAAGGAGTCTTTCTTTTGGTTCAAAAAGAATCTCAACATATTCAGGATTATTTAACTTATCTATTGAAGCTTTATTAAAATAAAGTCTATTTCCTTTAAATGTTAGTGAAGGAGTAAATCGAGTAACGAATAATCTAGCATCTGCTTTTTCGTATCCATCTAAATCAAAATCACTAACATCGCCTTTTCTAATTTGATGATTCCTTTTATCACCATCACTATTTGCTACATAATCACTCGCAAATAAGTAATTCTCATAATTGAATCCAGGATATCGAGGGTCTACTAATACAAAACCCTTTAATATTCCTTCATTTATAACTGTAAGAGGAGGAATTGGACCAAAATATCGCGATATCTTCCTCATCCTTTTTATCTTTAATGAATATTCATATACTTCTTGAGGAACAATGGAATCATGATGATCATCTAATACAAATTGGTCTCGGTTACCATTGTTTTTCTTTATTTTGTGATCTAAATAAGAAGGGGTATACGTCTTCCAAGCGATAATCTTTCCGCATCTTCTCTCGTTATCAATAATGTTTCTAACAACGTTAGCGTTCCATTTTCTATCACCTCTGATGTTACTGACAAAGCCTAATCTAGACATTTGCTCAGCAATTTCTTTATAACGATAACCAACCACATACATCGCATAGACTAATCTAATAACCTTAGCTTCTTCTTCGATGATGATGTATCTATCTGGTTTATCTCTATCTATTTGATATCCAAACAATCTAGGAGTGATGAAATTGCCAGAAGCAAATCTTTGATGAATTGACCAAGTCATGATTTCGCTTTTTGTG
This sequence comes from Bacteroidota bacterium, assembly GCA_019135895.1. Lineage (GTDB taxonomy): Bacteria > Bacteroidota > Bacteroidia > Bacteroidales > WCHB1-69 > JAGVVH01. Next base: position 6,427 of record JAGVVH010000211.1, read on the forward strand.
TGACTTTCTTCTTGGGCAAAGATAGCTAACAAATTAAGCATGACTTCACTATCGCTTTTTCCTGTGTCTATATTTTCTGTTTCAAAGAACACTCTTACAGGTGGGTTGAGCCTTTTCAAATCCCTAATGATAGTAATGCAATCCACCACGTTTCTCGCAAATCTTGATATCGACTTAGTAAGAATTAAATCAATCCTGCCTTCTTTAGCGTCTTCAATCATCTTAGCAAAGCTAACACGGTGATTAAGTGAGGTTCCTGATATTCCTTCATCAGCGTAGATCTCCACCAGATCCCAGTTATCGTGTTTAG
>JAGVVH010000533.1 GCA_019135895.1 Bacteroidota bacterium
CAATTGATCCGTAGGGTAATATATTCTTGGCAGAGACTTTTTCATTTATCCCTTTATCTTCATTCCTCTTGGGAAACCAATCTCCTAATTCACCCACACCAATGTTCTGTAAACTGGACCAATCAGAAGAAGTTCTATAAGTTTTGCCATTAAATATCCTGCCTTTGCAAATCTGTTCAAGAGAAATCAATTCATATTTTGCTTTCAAAGATTTTATTGTTCCAAGGTATTCTTGTCCGTAAAATTCTGCATCAATACGATTTGACAAATCTGCTCTTTCAACAAGCGATATTGAATAACTTCTCTCTGAAATCTTTGGCTTTTCAAGGTATTTATTTAATATTCCAACCGATTTATTTTTCATAATTTGAACTTCACCTCTAAGTTTCTCAGCCTTCCTAACCTTATCTCCAATGTATTTCTGGATTTCTGGAGAAGGAATCGGAATTTGAATTTTTTTAATATTTCGGTTTGTGAGTGAAGGTTGGACCCCTCCATAAGCAAATCGCTCCATCTGTAAATAGCTAGAAGAGGATAACAAATAAATTAAAACATAATATGGGTCGACGTCACTTTTTACTCTAATCTTTGTAAGATTCTGTCCCATTGCATAATTTTTATTTTCAGAAGGTGCTATGCATACTCTTCCAATAGTCCCGACCCTAGTGATGATCAAATCTTCTGGTTGCACTTGAATAAAGGGTTGTTCATGATAAATGTGAGGTTTAACATCAATTAAATTCTCTTGAATTAGAAACGCATCTCCAATATTTTGGACTCTAATTAGTGGAATTCCTTCACCTTTAGGTAAATAATCGCTAGATGGGATTCCCTGCCATCCTATTGGAGATGACATTGATGCTATGATTCCTTCGAGGTATGAAAGTGCAATATTGGAATTAACCAACTTAATTTCATTTGCAAGATATTTATAATGATAAAATTTGCTGTCAACCCTATCATTATCTAGATTATTTGCCTCAATCAGTGCAACAGAAGGCATTTTATTTATAATTGTATATAAATTCATCTAACTTTTTTAAAATTGTCAATTATCCTTAGAAGATCATTATGGTCATCACCAAGTTGAATCTCAACTTTATTCTTAACAGTGAAACCAACCTGATCAGCAACAGCCATGAAAACATCGCCTTGTTTATCACCTGGATGTTCTTTCTTTTTAAAATATAGCAAAGAGGTTTTAGCTCCTGCCCCAGACAGGGAAAAGGTCTCCTGAGGTAAAGAAATTACTGCTTTGAGTATTGCCTTACCACCCTCAAATTCATCAGTAATATCATTTTTCTTTCCCATAAGGTATTCACGGACATAGCGTTCACCAGCATTTGACAGTACACCATCAGGCACAACCATCATGCACAAACCTCCTGGTTTTAGCAACTGAAGGTATCGATCAATGAATAAGACAGCCGGATCCATTGAGCTTACTGGTTTCCACTTCCCTTTACCATCTGGTTTTGATCCCAGAGAAAGGCCGGTTGAACGCTTCTGATTTACTCCATCTTCAATATCATTTCTGAAAAATTGAAGAGTGGTTTTTCCTTCTGTACTTTTTTCGCTTATGCCACCACTTTTAAATGGTGGATTAGTTAAAATCACATCAAATGTTTCAGGTTTAAGCTGGGGAGAAGTGAGCGAATTCTCCGTTTTAAATATCTGTGCCTTGTTTGCCCCATGCAAGGCCATATTTATCCTTGCTTTAAGTATCATGCCAGGAGAATTATCAGCGCCTACAATGCAATGCTCCTTCATTTTCTCAAAACGTTCTTCCCACTGTTTTCTGTCACCTGCAAGTTCAATCAGAAGATACTGCTTCAACTCTTCAAGCATTTTAATCAGAAAACCTCCAGATCCGCAGCATCCATCAAGAACTTTAAATTCTGGAATGTTATTTCTGTCTACTTTGATAATTTTTCCGGGAAATTTCTTTAAGTCATGCATGACTATATCAACTGCAGCTTCAGTTACCTGCCTTGGCGTGAGATATATACCCATGCCTCCCTTATTTTCGAATTTACCTCTGATAAGTACATCAAAGACTCTTCCCAGGACATCACCTGAAAGATCGTTAAGTGTCGCTTTTCGTGTTGTTCCGTTTGTTGAAATATCGCCAAGATCCTGCAGTGCCTTCAGGACTTTGTAATAAATCTCAGGCTTGCCCAGCTTAAGATAAGCATCAGGATCAAAAATTGGTGCCTCTGTTCCATCATCAAGATGTGCTACATAATCAGGATGGTCTTTAATTTCTTTAAATGCAGTCCGAATTTCCTCGACAATTGCCTTTTTATCTGCATCATCTTTTTCAAACCTCTCATGCCATAGAAGGTCTTTGATTTTCTTACCTGCAAGCACTCCCTTTTTAAGCTTATAATCAGGATGGTTAATTCGGAATTCCTCCATGAATATCAACTTGCAGAATTCATCAATTGCATCATTTGTATTATCAACCGAATCTCTGCTATCATATATTAATTGATGAAGCTGATCAAAACGCGTCTGTAACTTTTCATACATCAGGTATGACCACTTGTCGCGTTTTGTTATCTCCTTCCTGCCAAATAGTTTCTCTTCTTCCCTGGTTAAAGGAGCAGGAATTTCAGGTAGTGCCTTGGCGAACATAACATCCTGGTAAGAATTAGCGTCACCATTGGTTATCCAGGCATAATTAGGTACTGGATCCAGCACTAACAGTTTTGTAACTATTGTATTGACAAGTCTTGGGGTGAGTTCCTTTTCGTCGGTTCTGATGATATGCACAAGTATTTCTCCGCCTTTTGCAATAACATGATCATCAGATTCCTCAATAATCTCATTATAACCAATTGCTTTAATCTTCTCGGTATATTCTTTCATAATTATCTGGCTCAGTTATCTTTAGTTTTTCTTTTTACAGTAATATTATTTGGCAGTAATTCAAATTCAGCAGAGTTTTTCACAATAGAAGCAATCTCTTCCCTGCTTGTTATAATTGACTGGGGCATGTCGTTCTTGATTCTGGGAATAGGCATTATTTCATCAGAACCCATTATCCGATCTATCTCTCTTAAGATTATTGATGACCTGCTGATGTTTTCAAGGTGGTATTTTCCATCCCGGAGAACAACGTCATGATCCAGTTCAGCATATAGTTTAAGTTGATCTACAGACCAGGAGTAGCCTTTTTCCTTAAGTTTTTCGAGGATTTCCTCAGCAGTTCTGGGTATGTTCAATATGTCAAGAAGAGGATTGCTCATTTAGCCTTTTTCTGGGTTTTTAAATAATTAATATAATCTCTGATAAGTGGCATTATAAGGTTTACGGATACGGCAGCGTCTTCGCGGGTAAAAATGTATTTATTGGCAAAATATTTATTCAAGTCCGGATCATCATCCAATCCTCCGTGAACAGCCTCACTCCTGAGATTATAAGCTTGATAAGCCATTCCCGAGGCTATCCGTGAAATTATCTCAGGACCTCCGGTCAACTCAAATCCCACATCTTTAACAAATCTTCTTCCTGTAAGTGCATCAAGCTTTCCTCTTACCCAGGTAGGATCATCAGTATATTTTACTGTTGCCAATTTTGTGGATTTGGATTTTATGAAGGCAAGAATATCCTCAACAATTGCCCCACAGGTGATGATAATATCTTTTGATTTCTTATGAATATAGGTACCCTTCTCATTAAGTTTTTCGAATTCATCGAGAACTTCTTTGTCAATTTTGTTAAATAGTTCAGGATTAAGTTCTTTTAATTCTCTTATAACCGACCGGCGAATGGCTGAATAGTCCATTCTTTTTTCATCGGGTTCCTCATTCATTGCTTTATCTATCTGCCGCAGAAGTTCTTTGCCAAACTCTTCGCTATCAATTGCTCTTTCATCTTTATCCAGGAATTTTACAATATTTGAGCGATCACCAAGGATTAATTTCTGAGTTCCTTTGTCTTTGACTGAAGCAGAAATAATAATAACCTTAATATTCTTATTGAACTTATAGTTAGTTAACTCTATATGATTCAGAACATCATTAGAATTAATAACATCCGGAGTATCACCTTTTACTCTTGGAATTTTCAAATCAAGTAAAACAATATCAGGTTCAAAGTCATCGATCTTCTCTTTTGAATCTGTTGAATTACCCGCAAGATCAATATACCCACCTGGCAGTTTTCCAGTATAAGTTAAAATTCGAACCAGACCTCTCTGGATTTCAACTTCATCCTCCACAATAAGCACTTTTGGCATTTTTGCAGCACTATTCATAATTAGTTAGTTTTAAGCTTGATAACAATTTTAAATTCCTTATTCATTACATATTCCTCGAAAGGGGCTTTATGCAGTTCTCCATTACTATCCTCAATACTTTGCCTTGCAGAGAAAAAACCACTGCCAGTTCCAGTCCCGCTATCTCTGGTCACCCAGTCCTTCCCAAGGTTTTCATAGAATTCTTTGTCCATCATACAGTGCTCTTTAACCTTATTACTTATGATAATCTCTACATGATAGATTTCCTCAACTACCTGGATTTTACATTTTCTGTCAGGTGAGTATTTACAGGCATTTTGAATAAGATCTGTGAAAGCAAGAAGTATTGATTTGTGTTTACCATAAACAAATACACTTTGTTTATCATCCAATATTTGAACGGCTTTATCAGTATCGGCCGCCCTGATAATATCAATAATGTTGATTCTTTCAAGATTATCTTCAACTATCTGATGATATATCTCAGAAATTTTTTTAAAGAAGGAAGTGTAAAGCGAGATCCGCTTCAGAGCATCCTGTAAAACATTTATTGCAAGGAAGTCTTCTTTTTTACCTTCTCCTCCTTTGATCATTAAATCAATTGCTTCTTCGGTATCAATATAATGCCTGGATAACAGATCCTTTAATTCCTGGTTTTGTGTGTTGGCAATTGCCTTTAAAGGTTCGTGCAAATTCAGCAGGAAGTTCTTTGTGGTATGGGCAAATTTGGCCAGATTGCTGCTGGCAGTTGAAGAAAGGATATGCCTGGTAAGTTTGAAAAGGAATTCTGCATAGGTATTGATTTCGCTATAAACCTCAAAATTAATCCTATCAACATTTTCCAGTATCAAAACACCAAGAACCTGTTTATCAGATAACAATAAGATATATGCAAAATGTTTATCATCTGATAATTTAAACCATGTGTTCTTTTGAATCTCATCAGGAGTAAATGGGAAAACTTTAAAGTCCATTTCAGTCTGAAACCTGGGATTTCCATTATGGAAATGGTTTTCCTGAACATATCTTTCAAGCTCTTTCTTCAGTTGTTCCCTTGTTTCGACAAGTTGTATCTGTGAAATGAATTTGACTATCTCAGATCTTTCGGTCTTATCTTTTTCGGATTTACTTAATATTTCATATTGTTCTGAAAGAGAAGGAACCGGGATCTTTATATTTAGAATATCTTTCTTCTGAACATATCTGTAGGTGGTTCCCACAGCCATTGCTTCAAGCTGTTGTTTAACCAGGACGGATTTTAGCTGGTATACGACATATTCGGGAATAACAAGATTTACGTTCCAACCGAATGCAAAAATATTTAAATTAATACCTGCCTTTTTTTCTTTTATTTCTACAAAAGTCGGGGCAAAATAATCAACTCTTCTATTTACAAGGATAGCTGACTCTTCTAACCCTCTGATCATTGTTTCAGGATCATTATATGCTGTATTCTTCGGATTGTAAATTAAATCCTGTATAGGACTATTGGAATATAAGTCCTTTGGTTGAATAATATATATTTCTTCTGATAAAAGTTCCTTGGAATATCTGCTTGTTTTAGGTTCGGTTAATACATCTGAAAGTGATAATAATCTTTCACCTTTTTCCTCAAGTGTTTTTATAGTATCCCATGAATCTGATAGATGATAATTAACAGTAAACACATCAATGCTATACAAGTCGTTATGAAAAACATCTTTACCAATCCTGGACGAGGACAGGCTTTTTACATTGACTAAATCCTCAATTCTATCATTCAGTTCCTGGTAAGTCTCAGCCTCGTCAATGCCAGGTAGATCAATCTTAATTTGTTTAATTATTTCTTCACTATCCAGGAACCGGGCAGGAAAAGGTTCCTCCTTGTCATCGATTTTTTTCTTATTAAGCAGAATTAAAGAGTGTGTCGCAGAGGTGTACGATCCAAAACTTGCAGTTGGCAATGAGATTATCGCTTTGATCCACACCTCAGGTAAGATTTGAAGGCGAAACCTCCTCAGCAGTGAGGAATCTGTAATTAAAGCAACGATAGTACCTCCTTCAATAGTCCTTGAAACCATTTGTTTTAAGAAGGTTAAAGCTCCATCTGGATCTGTATTTAGTGTTCCTTTGGCATTTTTATATTGAATTTTCCCTTTCGGTGGATCTGAGATCACAATCTCATAAGGTCCTGTACCAGAATTTAATGCGTCACAGTTCAAAATACCTGATGAAACAACCTTCTCAAGACTTAAAACTGCCCTTGCAAGTTTGTAAGCGTCAGGATTTATTTCGCATCCGTAGATATCAGCGAAAGGATTTACCTCCAGAATCTCTAGCAATGTTCTTCCTGTACCTGCAGCAGGATCCCATACTTTATCATTTACTTTTGGACTTGCTAATCTGGCCATTAATTTGCTTATCCATAGGGGAGTAGCAACATTCCAGACAAGACCCCAGTCTTCGATCAGATCGAGATAGAACTGGACCAAATCTTTCCCTTTAAATACTTTTTTTCTGGCCCGCTTCCATGAGCAATGGCATTTCTAAGTTTACCAGGAAGTCCATATTGCTCCTCATAGATTGCGCTGGCAGCTACTGCTATTCTTAACCCCTCATTACTTAAATAACCAATTGTATCCCTGCCTCTTTTTTTAATTTCCTGTCTTATTTTTAGTATTAAGTTTTTTCGGATAGAAACAAGATCTTCTTCATTTAATAAATTAGTTATATCTGAAAGGTTAATTTTGTTTGGTATATCCTTCAATAATAGATAATTGGTGAATTTTGACAAATCATTTCTTAAATCAGTATTTTTCTCAATTGTGTAAACCTGGTTAAAGAATGTTTTTATGATTTCTTCATTCAACTTAGCTGTCAGATTATTCTTATTTTCAGTTAATTGATGCAAACTAATAAGGCCTTTTTCTTGATAAAAGATAGCTGGATAGTTCTTTACTCTCGCATGGATTTGATTTACAGGAACAGGATTACCATCTTTTCTGGTATATAGTTTTGCTTCATTTATGCGATTGGCTATGTCAGAAGCACTGAGGGGATTCCCTGCTTCCTGCAGTATTTTAACTATGGCCTCATGTAATGTCATCTAATGACTTTTATTTTTTGATCTATAAATTTAAGTATTTCCGCATTATTTCCTTGACAATTATCATCCAGAAGCTCCCCGATAGTTCTGATCCTTCCGCTGATGATCAATTTGTCATAAATTGATATACGGATTAGTCTGACCTGATAAACAATGGCAAAAACATCCCGAAGGTAGTCATAATAGGCTCTCTGACGCCATCTGGGAGAACCATTTCCATTGAGATCACCATTTATTCCTGGCTTGCCGAATTGTAGTTCCGAAGATGGGCTGGTCCAATATTTCCCCCAGGATGATTTCTTAAGACAATCCTGCTCCTTGGTCGAGCAGTATTTTATATAGTCAGATATCTCAAAACAATTAGAAACATGATAGGCAAAGGATTCAAGAGTGATACCTCTATAGCGGTTAAAATGCTGCTCTTCATCGAGTTCCAGAATAAATTTCTCAAGAATCATATCCCAACCTCCAAATTCAAGAGGATAAAGATCATTCTGGCCATCAAGTTTCTTCCAGATCCTGTAGACTTCATTTGTGAGACCTCCTTTTTTCAAATCATTAGAAGAAATCGAATTTCCGGGATTATTTCCTGCCTCATAATAATTATTCAATATCCCACTTAATATTTCCTGCCTCTGTTTCATCTTAGATTCTAAGATTCAGTTATAAAGTGTAATAAGATCAGGGAAACCCTCATAATAC
>JAGVVH010000322.1 GCA_019135895.1 Bacteroidota bacterium
TGTCGGGGTGAGAAGACTCGAACTTCCGACCCCTTGCACCCCATGCAAGTACGCTAGCCAACTGCGCCACACCCCGATAACGCGGCAAAAATACTACTTTTTTTCATATAATAACAAAAAAATTCATCTCTTTTTTTTATCTTTGCCAACTTAATAGAGATGAATAATGTTTTATTTTAATATTTAGTATATGTCACGTATGAAAAATTTTACACTTTTATTTAGTATGATGCTTCTTATGAACACTTTTATCAATGCAACTCCTTCCAATAAATATATTGATGAGTCTGTGGTAAATAAAACCACTCAGGACCTTTCTAAACAAACTAACATTTCTGCCGCACTTATAATAAGAGGAGTGCAGCAAACAGCCGATTTCTGGACTACTGCTGATGGCACAAAGGATGAATTTAATGAGTTTTGCATCCAAAACTTCTGCAAATCTAAAGATGAAAAGGAAAAGTTGTTTTACAGGATTTGTGATAATTTTGAATCTATTTTTGGACATAATAATCGTGTGACTATAGACCTGCTGCTGCCGCTACATGTCACCGGCTATGAAAAGATGCCTGTTGACGAGATTTTCGGGGCATATAACGGCCTTTCGCATTTTAATGATGATATGTTTGAAAATAAAATTGCCTTTATTATAATCCTTAATTTCCCTTCTTTTACACTCGAAGAAAAAAATAAAAACGGATCCGGCTGGTCGGAACTGGAATGGGGATATGTCAGACTCGGAGATGTTTTTGCCTCCAGAGTGCCTGCTCGGCAACAACAGGTTATCAATAATGCACTCTCAGCTGCAGATAATTATATTTCTAATTATAATATCTATATGGGGAAGGTGTGGAGTGACCAAAATGAAGTATTTTGGCCTGCCGACCTGAAGCTTATTTCTCATTGGGGGTTGCGGGATGAATTAAAAGCTTGTTATTCTGACAATAAAAATGGCCTGAAAAAACAGACTATCATCTATAATATTATGAAACGTATTGTGGATCAGTCTATCCCGGAAGATGTTGTGAATAATGATGAGTATATCTGGTATCCTTCTACAAATCAGGTTTTTTATAATAATATTTAATAATATTGAAATTAACGGCCCTTCAGAAAACAATGTCCGCTATCAGCAACTTCTTAATAATTTCAAAGCAATTAAAGCATCTGATGAATATTACGGAAAGAATTCAGATTATATTTCCCGCAAATTTAATACTGAATATGAAATTTCGCTTCAGGAGACCCAACGACTATTCAATGAACTGCTCTCTTCTCCTCAGGTAAAAGAGGTTGCCAAACTTATTTCTCAAAGACTTGGCAGAAAATTACAGCCATTTGACATCTGGTACGACGGTTTCAAATCCAGAAGCTTGATCTCTTCAGATGAACTTGACAGAATTACAAAAACAAAATATCCCAATAAAGCTGCTTTTACAAATGATCTCCCGAATATTTTGATTAAGATGGGTTTCACTAAAGAGTTGGCAAAATTTATCTGTGATCATGTAACATTAGATGCATCGGTGGGGGCAGGACATGCCTGGGAATCTATGATGAAAAGTGATAATGCCCGACTCCGTACCCGTATTGAAAATGATGGAATGTACTATAAAGGTTATAATATCGGGGTTCACGAATTTGGCCATAATGTAGAACAGACTATATCGTTGCATTATGTTCCCAATTATTTCCTGCGCGGAGTTCCCAATACTGCTTTCACCGAAGCTTTAGCTTTCACCTTCCAAAGTCGTGATCTTGAACTGCTTGGCGTTTCAAATCCGGACGAGTACAGTAAATATATGAATACGCTGGATATATTCTGGGGTTGTTATGAAATTATGGGAGTTTCGATGGTGGATATGAAAGTTTGGCAATGGATGTACCAACACCCTGATGCTACGGCAGAACAACTTAAAAATGCTGTTATTTCTATTGCTAAAGAGGTTTGGAATCAATATTTTGAACCTGTTTTTAATAGCAAGGATCAGACAATTTTAGCTGTCTATTCTCATATGATTGATGCTCCTCTCTATTTGTCGGCTTATCCTATCGGCCATTTAATCGATTTTCAATTGGAAAGTTATCTTGAAGGTAAAAATATAGGTACTGAAGTAGAGAGAATTTTTAAAATAGGAAGAGTTACCCCGAGTCAATGGATGAAACTTGCCATTGGGAATGATTTGTCTGCACTTCCTTTGCTTAATTCTACTACAGTAGCTGTTGAAAAAATTAAAGAATTTGACAAACAAAATAAAAAGAGTCCGAAAAATAAATAAAAGTTTTTTCTGATGAAGTCAAAGAAAGAGATTGTCGATAATTGGTTGCCCCGATATACAGGTCTG
>JAGVVH010000486.1 GCA_019135895.1 Bacteroidota bacterium
TTTCAATTTAACGACTAAAGGTATCGCCCCTACGGGGCTTGCTTTATCTTATGATATAAATCTTTTGCTACAAAAGTGTTGCTCCTACGGAGCTGAATTTATGGTGCAAATATCCTGTAGATATAAACTTGTGTTGCAAATATACAAATGTACCGCACATATGTGGCATGGTTTATCTTATAATTTGCTACAAAGGTGTTGCGCCTACGGAGCTGAATTTATGGTGCAAATATCCTATGAAGACAAACTTATGAATCAAATATCCTGTGGTCGGAACAAATATGAATAATAATGACACCCATTACCGAAAATAGCATAGAAGAATTTGCTATCGAGTTACTGGAAAAACTTGGTTACGAATCGGTTTATGGTCCTGATATTGCACCCGACAATGAATTTTCAACCTCATTCGGTGCTACGTCCGACAAACGGGAAAGCTACGAACAGGTTTTATTGAACAATCGGTTGCGAAAAGCACTAAAACGTATCAATAGAAACATGCCCGCCGATGTACTGGAAGATGCCATAAAAGAAATCCAGCGTATTCATTCACCGGAATTGTTGACGAATAACGAAACCTTTCACCGGTTTTTAACCGAAGGTATTCCTGTTTCAAAGCGGGTGGATGGCGAGGATCGGGGCGACCTTGTTTGGCTTATTGATTTTAAAAATCCGTATAACAACGATTTTTTGGTTGTTAACCAGTTTACCGTTGTGGAAAACAACCATCCAAAACGACCCGATATTGTTTTGTTTGTTAACGGCATTCCGTTGGTAGTCATCGAACTGAAAAACGCTGCTGATGAAAATGCATCCATTCGTATGGCATTCAAACAAATAGAGACTTATAAAGCGTTGATCCCAACGCTTTTCACTTACAACGGGTTTGTGGTTATTTCCGATGGGTTGGAAGCCAAAGCGGGAAACATTTCTTCGGGATTCAGCCGTTTTATGGCATGGAAATCATCCGACGGGCAAGTTGAAGCCTCGCATTTGGTCAGTCAGTTGGAAACCCTTATTGAGGGAATGCTCAATAAGGAGACGTTGATCGACTTAATGCGTCATTTCATTGTTTTTGAAAAAACGAAAAAAGAAGATCCCGTAACGGGAATTATTACCATGAACACCGTTAAAAAGATGGCTGCCTACCATCAATACTATGCGGTGAATCGGGCTGTTGAATCGACGTTGAGGGCAGCGGGATATACAGCGTCTTCGAGAGCCTCTCTTTCGCTGCCTTCGAGAGCCTCAGGCAGCGAAATTGCTCTGGTGTCTGAGGTTCTCGAAGACACCGTTTCTCTCGAAGGCAGTGTCAGAGAATCGCCCGAAAGTTATGGACTTGCGGGTGTGAAAAATCAACCTGTGGGCGACCGTAAAGGCGGTGTGGTTTGGCATACGCAAGGAAGCGGTAAATCGCTTTCAATGGTTTTCTTTACCGGTAAAATTGTGTTGGAAATGGATAATCCGACCGTTGTGGTGATTACCGATCGTAACGATTTGGACGACCAGCTTTTCGATACTTTTGCTGCTTCGAGACAACTGTTGCGACAAGAACCGGTGCAGGCCAAAGATAGAAATCATCTGAAAGAGCTGTTAAAAGTGGGTTCAGGTGGTGTGGTTTTTACAACCATTCAGAAGTTCCAACCCGACGAAGGCAATGTTTACGAATTGCTTTCCGATCGCGAAAACATTGTAGTCATAGCCGATGAAGCCCATCGAAGCCAATACGGATTTAAAGCCAAAACGATCGACGAAAGGAACGAAAGGGATGAGATCGTTGGTAAAAAAGTCGTATATGGCTTCGCCAAATATTTGCGTGATGCGTTGCCCAATGCAACGTATTTGGGTTTTACGGGTACGCCGATTGAAAATACCGATGTAAACACGCCGGCTGTTTTCGGAAATTATGTGGATATTTACGATATAGCTCAAGCTGTGGAAGATGGGGCAACGGTTCGTATTTATTACGAGAGCCGGTTGGCAAAAGTCAATTTGAGTGAAGAGGGCAAAGCCTTGGTAGATGAATTGGACAAAGAACTCGAACAAGAGGATTTGACCGATGAACAAAAAAATAAAGCCAAATGGACTCGGTTGGAAGCGTTGGTGGGCAGTGAAAACAGAATTAATCAGATAGCCAAAGATATTATTGAACATTTTGAACAACGACAAACTGTTTTTGAAGGCAAAGGGATGATTGTTACTATGAGCCGCCGTATTGCAGTCGATTTGTATGAAGCTATCATAAAACTCAAACCCGAATGGCATTCGGATGAACTGAGCAAGGGAGCAATTAAAGTGGTTATTACATCGGCCTCATCTGATGGTCCGGAAATTTCAAAACACCATACTTCCAAAGAACAACGCCGCATGTTGGCTGACCGAATGAAAAACCCGAATGATGAGCTTAAACTCGTGATTGTTTGCGATATGTGGCTCACGGGCTTTGACGTTCCTTGTCTGCACACGCTATACATCGACAAACCCATGAAAGGGCACAACTTGATGCAAGCCATTGCGAGGGTCAATCGTGTTTACAAAGACAAACCGGGCGGTTTAATTGTCGATTACCTGGGGATTGCGTCCGATTTGAAAAAAGCCCTTTCGTTTTATGCCGATTCGGGAGGTAAGGGTGATCCGACTATTTTACAGGAGCAAGCCGTTGAAATGATGCTTGAAAAATTGGAAGTGGTTTCCAATATGTATCATGGTTTTAATTACGAAGATTATTTTGAAGCCGACACTTCCAAAAAACTTTCCATCATTTTGGCAGCCGAAGAACATATTTTGGGCTTGGAGGACGGAAAGAAAAGATATATCAACGAAGTAACTGCCCTGTCGAAAGCTTTTGCCATAGCCTTACCTCACGAGCAGGCGATGGATGTTAAGGACGAGATTGCATTTTTTCAGGCGGTGAAAGCACGTTTGGTGAAATTTGACAGTTCAGACATGGACAAAACGGATGAAGAAATGGAAACGACGATCCGCCAAGTAATCGACAAGGCTTTGGTGACTGAACCGGTTATCGATGTTTTTGATGCCGCAGGATTGAAAAAACCCGATATTTCCATTCTTTCAGAAGAGTTTCTGATGGAGTTGAAGGGGATGGAACATAAAAATATTGCAATTGAAGTATTGAAAAAACTCTTGACCAATGAGATTAAATCGAGAGCCAAAAAGAACTTGGTGAAAAGCAAAACCTTAAGGGAAATGTTGGAAGACGCCATCAACAAATACCACAATAAAATACTTACCGCAGCCGAAGTTATTGATGAACTGATCAGGCTGAGCAAGGAGATTGTGGAAATGGACAAGGAAGCCAAAGCAATGGGGTTGTCCGATTTTGAATATGCTTTTTATACGGCTGTGGCCAGTAACGACAGTGCAAGGGAACTCATGCAAAAAGACAAATTACGTGAATTGGCCGTTGCTTTAACAGAAACCATAAAACAGAATGCCACAATTGACTGGACAATTAAAGAAAGCGCTAAAGCTAAATTGAAGGTGTCGGTAAAAAGACTGTTAAGAAAATACGGTTATCCGCCCGATATGCAAATGCTCGCAACAGAAACGGTATTGAAACAAGCCGAAATGATTGCAAATGAATTGACAAAATGAGTTAACACACTGGTTTAAAGTCATTTACAATTGGCATAAATTAATGTTCAAATCTAAGCCTGCAAGAGAGTTTCAACCTTATCAACGCGGATAGAAAAAGAAAAAATTCCTCAAAACACAAAATTTAGATCTACTAATACACATCTAATATGCAAAAACAATTTAATAAATAAATTAATATATCTTGAAAACAAAAAATATTGCTTATAACAAGGTGTATAACCAATAATGGTTTCAACTGTTTGCAAAGATTTATACTCCGCTCCAACATTTTGTGTATTATGACAAAAATTTGCCCTCAATCCCTTACAGCACATACACTCAATCATTAGCAGTATTATGGTTATTGTCTGTCATTGGAATATTTAAAAATCATTAAAATATTAACACAACAATATATCCATGAAAACAAAAATAAGACTTGTAGTTTTGAATTTACTTTAAATAGTTTTTTTGTGTTTTTAACCATCCCGGAATTAGTCGGGCAAAATAACGACTCTTTGAAATTAGCAAAAGAGAGCCTGCATTTCGGCTTCTATTCAACCAATGGTGATATTAAAGTTTTAGATTCACTGGCAACAACATTAGAGAATAATTATTCCAGAATCACGAATCATTTAGGAATACAAATTAACAAAAAAATCAATGTAAAAGTCTTTCCGAATGTTAAAGCATTTCATGCCGCAATAAATCTTCCTGACGCACCAGACTGGGTTGTTGGAAAAGGGAGTGCTAATGAATTAATGATGGTATCACCATTAAATCCCGGGAGTTCTTATACCTATGAATCTCTTATGCAAATAATTGTCCATGAATTTGTACATTTGGCTGTTTATTATACACGGGCAGATAAAGGGATGGCCGGATTCTCCAAATGGCTTAGCGAAGGATATGCTTGTTACGAAGCAGGTCAAATAAATGAATATATTCGAAAATCTATAGAATCAAGTTTGTCAGAAAAAGTACCGCCAACATGGACGCAACTTGAAAGAGCATCGGAAATAGAATTTGGCAACATGAATGGTTATGGACTCTCTATAACAATAGTTGAATTCCTGATTGTTAGATATGGTATCAACAAATTAGTTTTACTGATAAAAGAGCTTGAGAATATTGAAACTATATATGGTTTGTCAAAAGACGCTCTTGAAAAACAATGGATTCAGTATTTAAAGCATGAGCAGATAGAATAACACCCCCTAACAATGGATAAAAATAATAGCCGGAATTGAAGTAATTTCAAAGGTTATAACAGGCTTCAACTTTCCCGTAACTTGACAGAGAAGTGACACTCAACTGGCTACTATTCTTAAATCAATCGTTGTCCCGCATGCAAGAAATCGGCAACACTTATTGATTTGAATCAAAGGATTTGTATATTTACACAATGATGAATAGGAATGATATATTGAATAAATTAAAAGAACTGAAGCCATTCTTAAACAGAGAATACTCAGTAAAAGAAATTGGTTTATTCGGTTCCTTTGCATCTGACAGTGCAAAAGATGATAGCGACATTGATTTACTTATTGAACTTGAAAAGCCCATTGGCTGGAAATTCTTCTCATTAGAAATCTACTTGGAACAAATTTTTGGTCGAAAGATAGATTTGGTAACGAAAAATGCTCTGCGAGAAAAACTAAAAGAGGATATTCTAAACAAAGTAAATTACGTATAGCTTGGACAAGAAAAAACGCACATACATAATTTTATCTTGAAGATATTCAGCTGTCAATTTCACGAATTTCGGAGTATATTGCAGACTTGGATTTTGTTTCATTTAAGCGAGATTATAAGACTGTTGACGCTGTAATTAGAAACTTTGAAATAATTGGAGAAGCGTCTAAAAATCTTCCCGATTTCGTTAAAGAAAAATATCCAAACATTCCTTAGAGAGAAATGTATTACCTGAGGAATAAGATATTACATGAATATTTCGGTATTGATTATGAGATTATTTGGGATATTGCTACCAATTACCTACCTGAAAACAAATTGCAGATTGACCAAATAATTGTAAAAGAATCAGGGAATTAAAGCACGACGGCACAGCAGGTGGTTTAACTTACCGAGGCTGATGATGCAAATACAAATCTTTTTGTACTTTTGTTTCGGTTTAGCCAGTAAAAATGCCATTGGCGCTTAACCCCCCAGCAGCCCAAACCACCAACCGTTATGCGGTATATAATATAAAACTTAGGAATATGGAAAAATTGCAAAAGAAATTAGGAATTAGTTTATTGGTTGGATTATTCTTGACAGGATGTTCAGTAAGCAATCCAAAATTTTTCTCAAAAATAGAACAAACAAATGATGTAACCTATGGCTATACGATTGAAAATCCTGTTGCAATTAAAAATGGTGATTTAAGCAATAGTATTGCTTCATCTTACTATTATTTGTCTCGGTTGAGAACAGAAAAAGGCAATAAACTTCAAATAATACAGAGGTTTTCAGTTGGAAATCCCAATTTTAAAAAACCTTCTATTATTTTGCAGAATAGATATACTATGGAACCCATAAGTTATGGGACAGGACCGCTTCTTGATTTATACATTTTAAAACCTGAGAATGAACCAGATACAATTAGGATTTATATTAATCCTTATATAAAAGGTGCCGTAAAGATACCATATGGCTTAACCTTTGAGAAAGAATGAAGAAGAAACGCAGCATAACACTGCATATAGTCAATGGAGGAATAGGCAGTAACCTGAAACGTTCTACCCAGAAGCTAAAATTATTAAACCTGAAACATACGGGAACCAGAGCCGTCATTGGCTATATGCGAAACCGTTGAGTGTACCCTTTAGTGAAATGTAGCAACATATTCTAAATTAATATTTTTATCTTATAAACCTGATAGAAAGAAATATCGACAAAATTCGCGACTTGTGTTCAGATGTAAACCTAACAGGTCTCCAAGACCTGTTAGATTTTAACTAAAATAACTTGAATAGGTTGAGTCTAATAGATATAACAAGCTCAGTAAGATAACTTTAAAGTATGATACACGGTTACTAAGAAAAGAAATACACCTCAACAAGGCTATAAAAATCATCATTGAGAGCAGGTAATGCTCTAT
>JAGVVH010000144.1 GCA_019135895.1 Bacteroidota bacterium
ATTTCCGAACCGGTAAAATACCTCTTTGATATAATTATATTCCCCATAGAAGAGTAAAAGGGAATCAGATTCGCTTTTCAGCCTTCGGGTTTCGTTGGATTTAACGGTAGCAACAGTAGCACCCCAACCGGTATAAAAATCCTTAAAGAGTTTGTGTTTCGGTACTATTTGCACGATGCAGGAAGTTGTGTATTGTCCGTCCGAAGAGGTAGCGGTCACTACAGCCGTTCCGACAGCAACCCCTGAACATAATCCGGAATCGCTAACCAATACTACATTGGTATCACTAGCGTAATAGCTATATTGAAGAGAGCTGAGTTCTTCCGAACTGAAAGCAAGAGAAAGTTGCTGCTGCTCATCGTAATGCATGCTGATGGAATGTTCACTGAAAGAGATATAATCCTCTTTTTTACAAGAAGAGAACAGTAATAGGAAAGAGAGAATTAAAATATAGTTTGTTTTCATGATTTTTAATTATTTAGTTTTACATAATAATAGTCACATGATTCAATCATACTTGCCTCTATAATCATTATTTCATTGGAGAGATTATGTGTATGTAAAGAGTCTAATAAACCTTTGGGCAGTTCATAACTGACAGGAGATGGCGGGCAAAGAGAGTCTCCTATAAAATGAATGATACGATGCTCTTCATCCATAACGTATATCCCCATTCCATTTAAATATAAACTGTATCCGGTAAGGGAAATAAAAGGATATTCAATGGATGATCCTATTTCCCATTCTCTTAAATAATAAGTATAGGTTCCGTCTCCAACCAGCACATTGTCATTATATACTTTATAGGTGCTGTCCGGCCAGAATTCGAGAATATCTCCGCATGGTGGATAAAAAGTAAATCCCCAACCATCTAAAGAACATCCAACTTTAGTCCATTTTTCCGGAATATCTCTTTTGGGTTTAATACCGGTTTCGTCGGGGGGTGGTTCAATAGGGTTGCATTGGGAGGCAATCAGCGCTAATGCCACGATGGCTAAATAAAGGGGGATTTTTTTCATAAGGCGGAGCAATTTACAGCTTACTAAATTTCAAAGTCTCACTATGTCCGTTTTGAAAGCAAACCCGAATCAGATAAAGCCCTGATCCGATTCCAAATAAAGAAATGAAGAAGTGGGGTTGGGATAAATCCTTACCTCCTCAGAACCCGTTTCAAATTCAGGAACAGTACTTGCCCAGTTTGCCAATTCACCGCATTGCCAACCGTAACGGCCAAAGAAAATGTCATCATTCCCGTAATTATAAAACAGTGAATCTCCAATACTGAAAAATGGGCTGGAAAATTTTCCTGCTATTATGAGATTGTCGTTTTGATCATTAGCCAGTATTTCAACTTCATCCATTCCGTGGCTACTTATTTGTTTTGCATGAATAAATTTCATCTCATTTTCGTCATAAACTGCAATAAAAGGTTCGTGCATAGAAGATATAGGACACTGAATGCTATCAAAGAGAGTCCCTCCGACGGCTTGTCCTCCAATGGCAATCCTATTGTTCGATAAAATAATCATTGATAATGCCTCATTATAATCAGGATCATCACTCCAGGCATTTTTTAGATAAAGGGTGTTAAATGAAGTGTCCATTTTAGATAGAAAAACCTGTTCGGAATTATAATTATAGGGATTATTCAGAAAAATTCCATCAAATTGCTCACTCACACTACCGGCTAAATAGATATCCCCTAAATCGGTGATATCCATGTCATAAGCGTTACAATCCGGAGAAAGATATTTATAGTTCAGACAATAACCGCCCGTATCCATACGGGCAATATATAATGCGGGTCTTGAATTGAGCACCGGTTTGGGATAACGAATCCCGTTTACAATAATGGTGTCATTTGATCCGCTATCCCCTGTAAAATAGTATTTTCCCTGATAATATTTTAAACGGGGATTTTGGACCCCATCTCCGTTTGACCAAAATTGAAGTGGGTGACTACTCAAAAAGGTGCCGGAAGTATCATATTTTAAAATGTATAGATCGGTATTGGAATCAAGCGGAAAGGAGGGATGATTATCCGCCCCAAAAGAAGTAATATGATATAATACATGTAAATTGCTTTCGTTATCGAAAGTAATTTGCTGAGGATAACATCTATAGATATTATTTTGTGAAGTGACCGGAAATATATTAGTAGTAAGAGAATTTTTCCATAAAAGATTTCCGTTCGTATCTATAGAAATAAAAGCATCGGCCGGAGCATAAATATAGTTATCGGATATATTTAAAGTAGTATCATTTCCCGTTTCATCTCGCAATAACAGTTTATTCCCTTCTCCTCTTATGGCAATAAATAATCTATTATTGATAAGCTCCATTGATGAAATAAAACCTATTCCAAAAGATGGATAATTTTCGGGATCTGAGTGCCCACTTCTTATAGAACGATACCATCTTAAACTACCATAGCAGTCATAACTTATTAATAATAAAAATCTAGTTGTGTAAATCACGTTGGTATCATAGAGAACATTTATGGGATTGTTGTTCAGGAGAGGTTGAGAGTTTTCCAGTATTTCAAATGTAATAAGCATATAGCTGTTACCATTTCCATCACACACACATTGTATTACATGGTTAGCTCCAACAGGACTGCCTGCATGGTAAGTCCATTGAAAGCTCTGAGCCATGATGAGGATGGGAAAAATTACAATTAAAATCAATATGACTCTTTTTAAATAACAATTTTTCATGATTTTATAAATTAAATTCTTAAAAAAAACTATTTCTATATTCTTACATTTATTTATATATGGCAAGTTTGTCTAATTTCATTTTTCTTGACCACTTCTCGGTGGGCAGAGCAGAATATAATACAACTACTCCATAATTATACTCGAAAAAATAAAGATGACAATAAATATTTTTTGTTCTATGCTGAAAAGTATAACACAAGGTATTGTCTTGTCCGGAAACAAATACATACGATGAATCAATATATCGGTATCTTTCTTTGCAAAAAGTCATAATATTGTCAGTTACTATGGAAGGAACTCCCATTTGAACAAAATTATAGATTGAAAGAGTGTCTTCTTCCGAAAAATCGTAAAAAACACCATACATATAGTCATGTTCTCCCTTATACTTAATCCTTATTGCGCTTTCACTAATCAAAATTCGAGTTTCATTTGCTTTTACAGTTGCTTTAGTTTCTCCCCAACCCATATAAGGCTCCCTGTATAGTTTTGATTTCGGCTCAATGACTACAGTACAGGAGGTTTTGTATTTCCCGTCGGAAGAGGTAGCGGTAATAACGACTGTTCCAATTGAAACTCCTGATACAAGACCGGAATCTGAAACAGAAGCAATGTATTCATCGCTCGATTGATAAGTGTAATCAAGAGCCCTTAGTTCCTCGGAACTGAAAATGAGTGCAAGTTGTTTTTGCTCATCATAATGCATGGATACCGACAATTCCTGAAACGAAATATAATCCTCTTTTTTACAACCGGTAAAAAAGAAAATGATTATTGTTGAAATAAATAAAACTTTTTTAATTCTCATATCTTTTACTCCATTTTGGCATAAAAAACTGCATTACAGCCTAAACAAGATAAATCTTGCATAATCAACAGTTCATTGGAAGTAGTATATACCCGTAGCGAATCCCAAAAATCATCCGGCAATGTGTAATCGGGAGCAGGTGGACAGGTGGAATCTCCCACCATTCGCACGGTTATATATTTTTCTAATACATTTTGCCCAAAACCGCACAATGAATATCCTGTTGTATTAAGTATATTGTAGGTCCCATGAACAAATCCGTTAGCATAGTCAGTGTATCTTTCACTAATGCTATATGTTCCGTCGCCCCAATATACCCCATTAAAATAAACTTTATAAGTGCTATCTTTCGATTGAAATTCAAGAATATCGACGGTATTATAAAAATAAAAATCATTTGGGTAATGTTTTACCGCAACCATAACCCATTTTTCCGGGATATCTCTTTGGGGCTTACTGTCAGGTTCATTCGGTTCAATGGGATTGCATTGGGATGCTATCAGCACTAATGCCACGATGGCTAAATAAAAGGGGATTTTTTTCATAATCTGTTGTTTTAATAATGTTCAAAGATAAATAAAATTTATAAAAAGAGACTGCCCACATACATATATTGTTGCGGACAGTCTCATGATCTGATTTATTGTTTTACGACCTTATCTCTTGCAATTAAATTATTTTTATAGCTGATACGATAAAAATAAATTCCATCGGTCAGATTACTCAAGTTAATCTCGGAATGAATGTCTGACAGGATTTCCTTTTGAACACAACGACCGGTGATGTCGTAAATTTCTATTTGAGCTTTCTCGTCCAAAGAACCGTCAAATACAATATTCAGTTGATTTTCTGTGGGATTTGGATATACTTTTACATTGAGGTCGTTGTGTGTATTTTGCGTATTTTGGAATAAATTTCGTTCTGTTACAGGATCCGAACCATCCTCATAACAAATATCGTAAAAGAAACAAAGAATGTTTTTTGCCAAAGTAGCGGAGAGGCCATCATTGTTGGTTGCAATTACCTCCAATTCAGCAATTTCATCTTCATTAAGTTGTGCAACATTTCGACCGGACATTTGAATATTAACTCTAAAATTATAAAAATCCTCAAAATTTTCATGTTCAAACAGCTCTGAATCATCAAAATCAAACAATGTTGGGATAGAAGACAAAAGTTCTTCCGCTTTTTCATATTCTCCTACATCAAAATAATCTCCGACTAAGCAATATTTTGCAACAGGAGTATTTACTATAGTGTGCCATTCTTCAAGAAATCCATCGTTTCTGATGGTGTCGTTTAGAATATACCTTATGTTATAATCACTGATTGCTGCCATTTGAGAACTCAAAGATAAAATCAAACTCATTTGATTTTCTGCCAGTTCAATCAATGAGACAGGTGGAGTGGATGAAGAAGCTGCTGCTGCTATTGCATTGTTCATTATTGAATTGGAATTTGATAAAAATGAAGATATAGAACTTTCCTGATTCATCATACTCATATTGAGATTGTAAATACTATCCAATATTCTATCATAACCTGCCGCATAAAAATCTTCAATTGCTTTCTCATATTCCATTCCGAGCGAATCATAAGTAATGACATCTGCAATTTGAATTGGAATATCTTGTTCGCAAATTGAGGAATTACAGTTGTTTGGAGCTATTTGATAATATGTTAAACCTATATAACGAGCAGAATTCGGGTCATTACTGAAATAGAATTCAGGAATATGCTCTGGAACATTGCTGTAAGAATAAAATATTTGTGAAGTTCCTTGATTATTGAGATTATAACAAGTATTAATATTATTTAAGAAGTTATTATCAGCACCAATTAATTTAGATCCCTGCCAATGACGAACAGTTCCTCGATTTTCAATGTCATAATAATTACCTGAAAAGTCATTACATTCAAATTGCAACCCTGTGAAAGGATATGTATTACCATTTGAATTTATTTCTTGTGCCAGTATTCCATGACCTAAGTATTCAAAGATATTACGACGAATTATATTTTCTGCAGCCCCTGATTTAATAACATTAATTCCAATAGGAAAAGTTTCGTTTATTGGAGAGATTTCTTCAGAAGCATAAAATAAATTCTCCTCAATAGTGTACCCGGTACTTTTTGTCATCAATATTCCAATCGTTGCAGGATTGGTATTGATAAGTAAATTAAATTCCGAACGAATGACAGTGAAATTATGTACCGCTATGGAAACAATTCCTAAGTAATTATTTTCAAAATTCGTATGATCAACGGTAAATGTTTTTTGATCTAATGACCCGTTGGCTTCAATGGCTTTATAAAATCCATAAAAATAAGATCGAATTGATGTTTGAGGACAACTACAACCAATATAAGCACCTCCCGGGCAAAACTCATCAACGGTAAAACCGGCACCATACGATTCAATACCTCTTCCGCTTTGAGGATTGCTTAAGGGCAGATTATTATAAAAAAGACATCCTTTAAATTTAATATTAGAAACGGCATACAGGTGGACATGTACTTTAAAACTATAACCATTTGCCTCTAAAAAGTTATTTTCATCAATCAGAAAAGTACAATTAGTAAAATAACTAAGATTTGAAATTTCAATATTATTAATGTTTCTATTCGTAAAAGGGATAAATTCTATGGCAGTTTTGTTATTGCTGAAAATAGCATCATTAGCTTGAATAATTCCTCCGGAAGTAGTGTAATCAATCTCTCCAGTTTCGCTAGCTATCCAAGTCGCAATCCCGATATTGGCATTTTCAATGGTTGCGCCGTTTTGAAGAATAACGACTCCTTGATTTGTGTATGATTGGCGATCAGTGCTGCTCCCTTCAATCCGTACTCCTTCCCACATACTATTACATTCACTAAATGAGGTTAAGACACCACCATCCACAATTAACTTTCCACCTCGTTTTACAATAATAGAATTGTTTTTCAAAAACTTCGCTGTTGATTTAATAGTTAAAGTTGCTCCATTATCAATAGTTATATTTCCGATAACTGAACGACTATTATTCCAAATTGTATTTCCTGTTATTTCTGTAGCTCCTGTAAAAGAGTCATCATAAACTCCAACCGCATTCCATGCGTCTTTTACCTGTTGAAGATAGTTAAAAAATAAGTCTTCCGCAACATTAATCGTAGCCATTCTTAACAGTTCAATACTCATGCCTGATGAAAAACTAATTGTTTCACTATTGAAAAAGATTTTAGCAGCATTTTCAATGCCAATACCGCTAAAATTATAACAAAAACCATCACAGTTTGTTCCTTCTCCCTTCTGACAACAGATAAAACCAATGAGAAATAAGACCACCTTTTACGTGAGGATCTGATTCTTCACTTGCAAGAAATTCAGAATAACAATCAATTATTTGAGTTTCAGCATCAGGATTATCCGGATCAGCTAAATCTCGAATACATGTTCCCGTTGTCGTCATTACCTCGTCTCCGATTTGCCATATATTTTTATTCAATTCGGGAACGGAAGCATCTATCACTGCAGCCCAAATATCGGCACAACCTTCCATAATTATTTCATCACTTTCAACAGTATATTCTAAATCTCCAGCAACGTCTGCAAATGAATGTGAAAATTCGTGTGAAATTAAATCCAGTGAAGCATGTGGTTTATTATTTCCTGTTGGAATACCTACTACAACTTTATTTGAACGCACAAACCATCCCGGACTAAGAGCAGTTGTACATTGTATCCATATACTTCTATTCTCATAATCATCAAGGGTTGTAAAAGCTATTGGATTATAACCATCATTAATTTCCGGACCATTAACACCTTGAGCCGAGTCTTGAGGAATGTAATATTTTTCTAGATAATCAAAAGTGTTTTTAAAATAGTCAACAAAAACTTGAGCTCCCCAAAAAGCATCGGTAATATTTAGGGAGTGTTCTAAAATCTGTGTCAGATGATTTATTCAGTCCAAATTCCACAATTGTGATTTGGATTGACAAAAGTACAAAATTATTGCAAGTGTCTTTCATATCTTTCACCAAA
>JAGVVH010000060.1 GCA_019135895.1 Bacteroidota bacterium
TATTGTTGAAATTGGATATACAGATCAAAGTTCAGTTGGAACAACTACAACATCTATTAAAAATTATATTTTGTCCCATTATACAAATGCTACTGACACTAATCCTGCTCCTACTTATGTTTTACTAGTGGGTGATATTGCTCAATTACCTACATACACAGGCGTTTCTTCAACTGCTCATAAAACTGATTTGTATTATTTTACCTGGACATCAGGAGACAATATTCCGGACTGCTATTATGGAAGATTTTCTGCACAAAATATTTCTCAACTTACTCCTCAAATAGAAAAAACATTGATGTATGAACAATATGAAATGCCTGATTATTCCTATTTAGATAAAGCTGTTTTGGTTGCCGGTACTGATGCCAATTTCGGTCCAACACATGCAAACGGTCAAATGAATTATTTATCAAGTAATTATGTTAACACCGGATATGGTTACTCAACTGTATATTTGCATCTCTACAATTGCAGTTCCCAAGCAGCAACCATCAGGTCTGAAATAGGTGCCGGAGTTGGTTATGCTAACTATACTGCTCATTGTGGGGCAGATGGGTGGGGTGATCCTTCTTTCTCAACAAGCCATATTCCTTCTATGAATAATGCTAATAAATATGGATTAATGATAGGAAATTGTTGTTTGTCGGGAAAATTTGATGAAAGTGAGTGTTTTGGAGAAGCTATTGTCAGAGTTGCTGATAAAGGAGCATTTGCATATATTGGAGCGTCAAACAGCACTTATTGGGATGAAGACTTTTATTGGTCAGTTGGTGCTCGTTCCTCAATTAATGCAAATCCTACTTATGATGAAGCCCATCTTGGTGCTTATGATAGATTATTTCATACCCATGGTGAACCATATAGCTCATGGTTTACTTCCAATGGGGCTATATTAATGGGTGGAAATCTGGCTGTTCAATCATCCACTGCTTCATCAGACTCAAAATTATATTACTGGGAAGTTTATCATCTTTTTGGAGATCCTTCTGTTATGACTTTTTTGTCACAACCTTCAGTTTTGCCTGTTTCAGCTCAAGCTGTACTTCTTACCGGTTCTACTTCCTATAGTGTGCAAACTGGGTGAATATGAATTGGCGGTTTCAGCACAAAATTATCAGCCTTATTTCCAGTCAATTAATGTTATTGTTCCTGAGGGAAGTTACGTAATAGCAACAGATCTGGCTCTATCTTCAGGTAGTATTCCTTATTATTCTGCATCTGTGAATTGGGACCTGTCGCTTAAAAATTTGGGAGTTGCAAATGCTACCGGAGTCTATGCAACTATTACCTCTTCTTCTCCTTTCTTGACAATTATCACAGATTCAATTTATGTGGGCAATATGAATATTAATGCCGATTCCACTCTTTATAGTGCTTTTAGTGCTCAGATAGCTCAATATGTTGAAGACGGTGCTATTGCTGATTTAGTGGTAACTATTCATTTTGATACTAATGAATCAGTCAAAAATAGTTCAATAACTTTGAATGCACCTAAATTTAAACGTAATGGTTTCACCTTGACTCAAATTTCCGGTAATAACGATGATGTGGTTGATCCTGGTGAGTCCTATTCTGTTACTATTAATGATATAAATTCCGGCCATGCAGATATCAGTTTTGTTAATGCTGCATTGGTTTCACACTATACTTTATTGAATATTGAGAACAATTTATTCCCAATCGGATATATGTCAGCGCAATATGCATCGCAGGCTCAATTTAATATTCATATTGGAGATTCTGTTGAAAATGGAACTATTATCCCATTATACTATCGTATTAAAAGTGGATATTATGAAACTCTTGATACTTTATTTATTTCTATTGGTGCCAGTTGTGAGACTTTTGAAAATAACAACTTTACAACTTATAATTGGGTAAATGGAGCTTCCTATCCTTGGCAAATCAGCAACTCTGGAGCTTATGCAGGTACTTATTGTGCCAGGTCTAATTCATCTTTGCCCTCGTCAAGTTCTTCTTCACTTCAAATTACTTTAAATGTGACCATGGATGATGAAATTAGCTATTTCAGAAAAGTTTCTTCAGAGGAAGGTTACGATATTTTCAAATTTTATATTGATGGTGTTGCGATGGAAGAACTTTCCGGTGAAGTTGGCTGGGGTAGATCTTCATTTCCGGTATCTGCCGGTACTCACACATTCAGATTTGTATACTCAAAGGATTATAGCTATACCAGTGGATCAGATTGTGCATGGATTGATAATGTGA
>JAGVVH010000161.1 GCA_019135895.1 Bacteroidota bacterium
TTGATTACGGGGCAGGGTAATTAGAACCTACCGCTAATACCGTAATTGAAGCCATTGACACGGTGATTGAAGAATTTTGTGAACATCATTGGCTCCCGGTTGGAGAATGGGATGGAGTGATGATGATGCAATGCGTAAAATGCAACCTTTACAAAGAGGGAAATGGTGAGAGAAAATGTATTCATCCATACGCTTTCGTGTACGGTGGTTGTGGTAAACCGGAGAGATGTTTACGCTGCGGTGAAATATTGAGTGATTAAGGAGGAGGAAACGAAATGACCCGGGAAGAAGTATCAAAGCGTTTTAATGCCCTACCAAGAGAGCATAGAACTACAATTATCGGAAATGAACTTGAACAGGAAATACGATGGTTGGAACGAGAAAAACGAGATGCAATAAAGGCACACGCAAAGAACTTAGAGCGGTATAACGAGCGAATTAAAACGCTTACACGTTCACTTGATAAATTGCAGGATGATTAGCCTTGTTGCTAACGTTCGGGCGGTTGGCGCAGTGCGTATTATTAACTATAAACTAAACAAATATGAAAGAATTTATAAACAAATGGTCGAATTGGTGGGTACTTAATCCAAAACGCAAACAGTTAGATGATGCGTTTGAAAAAGAACTGAATGAATTAATAGAACGAGAGGTAGCCTTACGCATACACGATGTTGTAGGGCGAAGCGAACAGTTGCCTTGCGATTGCAACGTAAAACTTGCCGAAACCACATTGCAGATATACTGTCCTAAATGCTACAAAACGCACAAAATGAAGTAGCAAGGCAATTGCCTACAACGGTTCGGGTATTGCTGCAGTAGCGGATTAACATCACTAAATTTCAAACAATGGATAAAGCATATAGAAGCAAATTACTTAAACAAGCAGACAAAGCCGCTATTGACGGCAATACCATGTTAGCGGATGGTTTAAAACTTTTATGCAAGATTTATGATGATATAGACTATTGTGTAAAAGCGGAAAAACGAATAGCTAAACGTGGCGAATATACAGATGCAATAAGAATACAAGGGCAAGTGGATGCTTGGAAGAAAACAGCGTGGGACTTACAAAAAGTTTTAAATCTCCGCTAACTCGCTTATAACACCAATTAATAGAATTAAAATTATGAAAGGAGGTCGAAATGAAACTGAATGAAATTAAAAAACAAATCTTATTAAATGCTGGAATTACCGAGGAAGACCTGCGTAGTGCATACCTGCGTAGTGCAAACCTGAGTGGTGCAGACCTGAGTGGTGCAGACCTGAGTAGTGCAAACCTGCGTAGTGCAACCCTGAGTGGTGCAAACCGGAGTCGTGCAGACCTGCGTAGTGCAGACCTGAGTGGCCTGAGTAGTGCATACCTGAGTGGTGCAAACCTGAGTGGTGCATACCTGCGTAGTGCAAACCTGAGTGGTGCAAAAATAAGTAGCTTAACATGTGGAATAACACTTAATTGTCCTGAAGAAGGGGCATTTATCGCATTTAAAAAATGTAAAGGTAAGATTGTTAAACTATTGATAACTGAAGACGCAAGTAGGTTAAGTGCTACTACTTATAAATGCCGTGCAAACAAAGCTAAAGTTTTGGAGATTGAAGGAGGGTTAAGTGAGATAAGAAGCGACTATGACAGTAATTTTATCTACAAAGTTGGAGAAATTGTTGAGGTCCATGACTTTGATGAAAATAGGTGGAATGAGTGTTCATCGGGAATCCACTTTTTTATGAGTAAAGAAATGGCGAAACAGTATTAAAAGGGAGGGCGAAATGATTATAGTTAAGATTGACGTAGAATGTTCTGATAGGGATTATACAAGGTTATGCAATCAAGCGGAAAATGACAGTGTATTCAAAGCCTGTGGAAATCCTGATAAAAAGTGGTTAATGTTACGTTTCGCAACTGAAAATCAGAAGTTGAAATGGTTAAATGATTGGATAAATATGGAGGAAGCGAAATGAAAAATTCTGTTATCTTTACGTCAACAGTACTCGCCACGCTACCCGTTAGAACAGCGTACCAGGTGGATTCTTTTGTTACGGTCAGTTCTTTACCAAAGATAATACACTCCGTCACAATAAGTGGCGCAGGGGTGCAGAGATACCGCAGGAGTCACCGGGAGAACTCGGGATAGCTATTGACACGGTTTTGGAAGCGGTCATGGGAAAGGATGAGATGGATGGTACAGCCTGTCCATGTTGCGGAAGTAATAAGACATATGAAACAAGAGCGATACATTGCAATCATTGTGCGGTAACGACTGAAATATAGGAGGCAAAGAAATGAGCATAACGTTTGACGGTAAACTCTCGTCGCCGTTTAAAAAAACGAGAGACAAATTTTCAAATTAGAAGAAACAATGAACGAAGATACTAAGCAACAAGAACAGAAAGGCAATGGACTTTTACCGTGTGAAAGCCGCAGACTTATTGGATTATTCATGCTCTACGATAATGGTGATATGGTAAATATTCAAGATTTACCTAAACCAGAATATGAGAAATTTCTTGAACAAATGAACGTATTGAGAATGGCATATATCGCTAAGGGTAGTCGTCCGTAAATTACGGCTAACGTTGGTGCTATGTTTTCGGTTTGCCTTGCAGAAATTGTCAAGCTACCGAAAAAGTTTACTAGCAAACTGAAATATAGTACGTGTTACCGCCAGTATTTTGTTTAATCAACGAATGTAGAGATACTGCAAAATCATTTTTCAAAGAAGAATACAAAACTAAATTACAGCCTTATACTCATATTGTCAAAGAGGTAATGAAAGCTAATAATTTGGAAGAAATACCAGCTTTATTGCGAATTAGTAAAACATCAACTTATCAAGAAAACGGAATGGCACAAATGATGTTCATGGCTGCCGTTGTCGAACTAATTGAGCCGTCTTAATATTGGCGGTAAC
>JAGVVH010000422.1 GCA_019135895.1 Bacteroidota bacterium
AACCTTCCAATCATCACCAAAATCAAGAAGTAAATCGAAAAACTGCTCTGAAAACATCATAAACCATCTTTTTTGCCAAAGATCTCAAATTCCATTAAATTCGCAGTAGAACCACTTAAATCAAATGATGAATACAAAAAGGACATTTGATGAAATACAACAATCAGAACTTGGCAAGTATGTTTATGCTTTGATTGATCCAAGAGATAGTAAAATATTCTATGTTGGTCAAGGAACGAGCAATAGAGTATTTGATCATTTCAATGATGCAGATAAGTTAAACCCTCAAAAAATAGATCTGAGAAAGGCGAGCAAGAAGTTGCTAAGAATTCTTGACATTTGGGAGAATGACTTAGATGTGGACTGGATTATTATTGCTTATGGATTAGATAAGAGTGTAGAGGACCTTGATCTTGCAAGTCGTCTTGAATCTGGAGTATACCATTGTTTAGAGCAATCTATAAATGGCCATTTATTAAATGATAATACTCCCCCAAAATCATCACTATTACTTCCCGAAGATGTTGAAGCACTTGGAGCCGAGTATGTAAATCCAGAAGAGGAAATTCACAATGTTTTCATATTCCCTATTCATGCAGCATTAATTGCAGGGGCATCACCTTATGATGCTACAAGGCGAGCCTGGCTTATTTCAAAAGAATTTCAAAATTTAGGGACTTCCTATGCTGTAGGTCTTAAGAATTCTATTTCTAAGGGGAGTTATAAAGTTAATAAATGGATTGATTCTGAATTGTCTCCAGGCAGATTTGAATTTCTAGCCCCTGGACATCCCAATCCACCAACCTTAGATTCTCTTTTAAATAAGAATTGGACAAATGTGCTTTCAGTTGTTAAAGGTTATTGGCAGAGAGGTAACTATGTTATTGTTGATTTCGATGGAAGAGGTCATTTCAGAATAAAGAGAGGTTCCGTGGTTAAAACTATTTGGTATGACTGTTTACCACCAAAATGAATTCCGTATTTAAAGAAATCTGGTGCCAGTTTCGGGGCCAGTATTTTGACTATATCGGGATAGATCGGTGAAATCTTTTACAATTAAGTTGCTACAAAAGTAATTGGTACAAACAGATACAAATCTGTATAAACCTGTGGAAACCAACATATTTGCCTGTTAATCAGGGGGTCCCAGGTTCAAGTTCTGGCTGGGGAGCAAAACCGGTCACAGGCCGGTTTTTTTATTGCTATGACTTGAACGCCCGCCCTGCAGGCTGACTGCTTCGCTAAAAATGCCCACCGGGCATTTTCTTCACGCTCGCATCGGTTCAAGTCCTGTTCTTGATGACCCGTTACCAGACATCATAAAAACCAGGAGTTAAGAGATTAGATTTTCAATACCTTTACAAACCATTCTGTCGATACATAAAATGAGAAAGAAGATTAATCTGCCTGAGAATCACACAAGATCACTGTCATCGAGCCTGCGGATGGTTGAAGACTCCCTGGCGGAACTGGAGGTGATGCTGTTGAATCAAAGCTCCAGTTGCTGCAGTGTTGTGCATAAGGATGTTGATGAAGAGACGATAGAATACGGCACTTTAAAAGAAAATCTGAGCCTTCAAAGAGTCATTAATGCAAAACGAACCATCATCTGGGGTCTATTGAAAGACTCTCTCTCAAGGAGAATGAAAGGTTACGGCACCTTCCCAAAGGAGCATGCCGGGGAATATGATGCGGACATAAACAGACTAATTGAAATTACAAATAAGCTGAATTGCTAATCACTTAACCTGTAACGCTTCAAGTGCTGCTTTCTCCTTGATGGCCTCAGAATGTTTTTCTCTTTTTGATTTCATAATGCACTGGTTTCAAATTGTCAATTGAGCCTTAACCAGTGGTCTTGATTCAGGGGAGTATTATATGACAGTAGTTCATTCTGCCCTTGACAAAAGAACCTGCCTCACACGGTCAGGAAGCTCTTCCGGCCTGTCAGCAATATGATCAGGGGAAAGGGAGGCAAGGAGCTCCCTGCGGTTCAATCCCCACGAGACAGCAATGACCGGAATGCCGGCAGCCTGACATGCCTCGATGTCACGGGTTTCATCCCCAACATAAACTATCCTT
>JAGVVH010000021.1 GCA_019135895.1 Bacteroidota bacterium
TGTTCCCGAAGGCTCAATGGATATTCCTCAAAGAAATAGTTATGGACATGTTCAGGGAATTTGTCCTGACGGCTGGTACTTGCCTGAAGAAGAACAGTATCTGGAATTATTAGCTTACGGAGCTGATGATATTAAGTCAGACAGCCTTTGGTTAAATAATCAAAATGGGAACAACAGCACCGGTTTTTCAGCTCTTCCGGGAGGATTTTATAATACAAATACCAATTCCTTCTACCATTTATTCGGAGATGCATCCTTTTGGTTTACTACTTATACTACTTTGACAATAAGCCCTTGTTGCTCCGCAGAGTACAACTGTCCGGAAATTAAATTCGTTTATAGTAACAAAGCTATTGGAAATAGTATCAGATGTGTAAAAGAGTGTGATTAATATATAAATAGTTTATAGAAATCTATTAAATATCAACACTCATTCCGTCTATGCCGAGAAAGACATTTTCAGGCAGGCTCGGGGCAATATTCTCATAAAGCCCCATGCTATGACTGATATGGGTAAGGAAAGCTTTTCGGGGATTCAACTCCTTAATAATCATCAACGCCTGATTGAGATTAAAATGAGAATCTTTTCTCTTTATCTGCAATAAAACTGGCATCGGTGATATAGCCAAGATTGCCTATTCTGTAACCCAAAATCGGTAAATTGAGGTGCCTGACAATCACCGGAACAATTTCAATACCCTGAATAGTAAAGGGTTCATCAAAAATAGGCATCAGTTTAAGATTGGGAACCCCGGGGTATTTATAAGAGTTGAAAGCATAGTCATAGTCTTTTGAAATGATGTTCAATACTCTTTTTAAGCCATAGATATGCATTGTCTCCTTCATCAAAAAATTAATTGGGCGAATGTCATCAATTCCGCCAATATGATCTTTGTGCTCGTGTGTAACCAACAAGGCATTTATTCGAACAATGTGATTCCTGAGAAGTTGTTGTCTAAGATCGGGACCGGCATCCAACAAAATATTGACATCTCCGGTTTCTAAAAAAGCGGAAGTTCTAAGTCTTTTGTCTCGGTAATCTTCAGAAAGGCAAACTTCGCAGGAACACCCCACAATAGGGACTCCCTGCGAAGTACCGGTTCCTAAAAAGGTTAATCTCATCTCCTCGGATTATTTCAACCCTCTGTTTTTTAATAATGGTTCAATGGAAGGTTTTTTGCCCCTGAAAGCCAAATAAAGTTCCATTGGATCTTGTGTATTTCCTTTTTGCAAAATATTGGTTCTGAAAGCAGAGGCCACCTCTTTATTGAAAATACCCTTTTCCTTGAATGCTTCAAATGCATCACTGTCTAAAACGGCAGCCCATGTGTAGCTGTAATAACCTGCACTATAGCTGTTGGAGAAAATATGCTGGAAATAAGTACTCTTATAACGGGAAATAATTTCAGGGATTAAACCGATTTTAGCCATTGCCTGATTTTCAAAATCCGGCAATACAATATTGATGGAATCCTTAATAATGTGATAATCCATGTCAAGAAATGAAGCAGCCAAAAGTTCAGCATTGATAAAGCCCTGTCCGTAAGTTGAAGCAGCTTCAATTTTGGCAATCAGGTTGTCCGGAATAACTTCCCCTGTTTTGTAATGTTTAGCATAGAGTTTCATAACGGAAGGATAAGAAGCCCAATTTTCCATTATTTGAGAAGGAAGTTCAACAAAGTCTCTCGAGACGTTGGTTCCCGACAAAGAGCGGAAATGGCATTTTGAGAAGATACTGTGTAACCCATGGCCAAATTCATGGAAGAAAGTTTCGGTTTCATCAAAATTCAACAAGGAAGGTTTATCAGCAGTAGGGCTGGTAAAGTTGAAGACTAATGATACAACGGGAATTACGTTTTTACCATCCTTTGTAACATATTGTTCTCTGAAATTGGTCATCCAGGCACCACTACGTTTACTTTCTCTTGGGAAATAATCGAGATATAAAATAGCAATCATTTCATTTCCATCCAACACTTCATAGGCTTCAACTCCTTTTTCATATACCGGAATTGATTTATTGGGTCTGAATGTAACGCCATAAAGACTGTCACAAATCATAAAGATACCGTCTCTTACATTGGTTAGTGCAAAATAAGGTCTGATAATTTCATCATTGAGACTATATTTTTCTTTACGCATTTTTTCAGAATAAAATCTCCAGTCGCAGGGTTCCAATTTGAAATTATTACCTTCGGCAGCAATCATCTTCTGATATTCGGCAGCTTCACCTTTTGCTTTTGCCAAGGCCGGTTTCCAAACAGATGTGAGCAGGTCGTTAACAGCTTTGGGAGTTTTTGCCATACAATCGTCTAAAGTATAAGCGGCATGGGATTCAAATCCCAATATTTGAGCTCTTTCCAAACGGAGATTGGCAATTTCATTAATAATGGCACTGTTATCGGTTTCCCCGGAAGTACAGCGTGTTGAATAGGCAGTCCAAAGTTCCTTACGAAGCTCCCTGTCTTTGCAATTCATCAAGAATGGCTCCATACTCGGAAGATGAATGGTGAAAACCCATTTGCCTTTAGTTGCTGCATCGGCATTGCCTGCTTCGGCTGCTGCAGCAAGCTGGTCAGCGGTAAGCCCGTCAAGTCTGGCTTTGTTGTCCACAACAAGTTTATAATCATTAGTAGCTTTCAGAACATTATTCCCGAATTTTAAAGTAAGTACCGAAAGTTTTTCATTAATTTCCCTGAATCGAGGCTGCTTTTCTGCCGGGATATTAGCTCCTCCTCTTACAAATCCTTTGTAGGTTTCTTCAAGAAGACGCATTTGTTCAGGATCGAGATTTAGATTATCCTTTTGATCGTAAACGGCTTTAATCTTGGCAAATAACTTTGCATTCAAGGAAATGTCATCCCCATGTTTGGTAACTTTAGGTGTAACCTCTTCGGAGATTTTCTCCATTTCAGGGCTGTTCATACACTCTGTAAGATTAAAAAATACGGCTGATACATTATATAATAACTCTCCGCTATATTCCAATGCCTCGACGGTATTGGCAAATGTGGGAGCTTCCTGATTATTTACAATAGCTTCAATTTCTGTTTTTTGCCTCTTCATTCCTTCCTCAAAGGCAGGGATAAAATGTTCGGCTTTGATTTTGTCAAATGGAGGAACGCCATAAGGAGTATCCCAGGTTTGAAAGAAGGGATTGATTTCAGTGCTTTTTTCTTTTTTCTTGCCACAACTACTTAAGAGTATAATGGTTGAAAGAAATAATAAGGTCATAATTTTCTTCATATTGGTTTTTTTAAATTGTTTTGTTATAACTTTAATGTTGCAAAATTACTATTTTTTTGATTATTACAAATACCTTTTAAAGAATGATATGACCTTTTAAAGAATGATTCATATTTGTAAAAATTCTTGGATATAAAAATGGTAATTTGCAATTATGTTGTATTTTTGTAGCCTAAATTATGACAATGGAATATGCTATTGATTTTACTAAAATTACCCAATACGATAATCTTGAATTTATTGCAAAGCAGGTAGTCGAAGGCTTTATCACCGGAATGCATAAAAGTCCGATGCATGGTTTTTCTGTTGAATTTGCAGAACATCGGCCCTATAATACCGGTGAACCTACAAAACATATTGATTGGAAGCTATATGCCAAAACCGATAAGCTTTTCATCAAACGATATGAAGAAGAGACTAATCTCAGATGTCATATTATCCTCGACAACTCTTCTTCCATGTATTTTCCTGTCAATGACCACTATTCGCTTGCAACTCCAAATAAAATATTTTTCTCGATCTATGCTGCTGCCGTTTTGATGCAGATCTTTAAAGGTCAGCGCGATGCTGTCGGATTAAGTCTCTTTTCCGATACCTTGGAACTCCATACCCATGCAAGAGGTGGGGAAAGTCATTTCAAAATGCTCTACCGTGAAATGGAAAAAGTGCTCCAACCTATCGGCACCGAAGTAAAGAAGAAGTCAATGGTGGTGGATACCCTGCATCTTATTGCCGAACAGATTCACAGACGCTCTTTAGTGGTGATTTTTAGTGATATGTTTGAATCAGCCGAGAATAGTGAAGAGGTGATGCTGGCACTGCAACACCTGCGACATAATAAACATGAGGTGATGCTCTTTCACACCTATCACAAAAAACTGGAATTTGATTTTGCTTTTGATAACCGACTCTATAAATTTGTTGACATGGAATCCGGAGATGTGGTAAAACTCCATACCAATCAAATCAGAGACTACTATAAAGTTGCCATCGGGGATTATTTCAGAGAACTTTCACTCAAATGCGGACAGTACGAAATTGATTTGATAACTGCCGATATTACTAAAGGATTTGACCAAATATTACTTCCATATCTATTGAAAAGACAAAAAACTATCTGATGAAAAGTACTCATTTTCCTGAAAAACTCAAGATTTCCAACTTGAGTGATGCGGATCGACCCCGCGAAAAATATCTCTCTAAAGGTCCTAACTCATTGTCGGATGCTGAATTAATTGCGATTCTCCTTCGTACAGGTTCCGGCAATGAATCTGTTATTGATCTATCTAAACGATTGTTGATGAATTGCGGCAATAGCCTGCATAATCTTGCCAATATGTCTTTAGCCGATTTAATGAAGATACACGGCATTGGAGAAGTGAAAGCTATTACGATTAAAGCTGCTTTTGATCTTGGGGCACGCAGAAGAGTTGAGACCGTTACTAAACAGAAAAAAATCAAATCTACTACTGATTTGGTTGAATTGATGCAAGATAAAATTGCCAATATCCCGCATGAAGAGTTCTGGGCCGTTTTTGTGAGTCAAAGTTCTGCCATTTTGGGAATGGAGATTATTGGCAAAGGAGGTTTAACTTCCACTTCCGTTGATGTGAGAATGATCATGAAAAGAGCCCTCGAGTTAAGAGCCACGGGAATCCTGCTGTGCCATAATCATCCCTCAGGAAATGTAAAACCAAGCAGCCAGGATATTGCCATTACCTCTCAAATTAGCGATGCCGCCACTTTGCTTAATATTACGATTTTAGATCACCTGATTTTAAATAATGATAATTTTTTCAGTTTTAACGCTGAAGGAATGATTTAAATAGTTCACTTTTTAGCAAATGAACAGTATTGACGATATTTCAATCCAAAAAAAGCAAATCCGCGAGTTGATAAAACAACGCAAATTGCAACAATCCCAATCGCAAAGGATGGAACAGTCGGCTGCCGTTTTACATAGATTGGAAAATCTTGAAGTTTTCAAAAAATCAACCCTCCTATTTGCCTATTGGTCCATGCATGATGAGATTTATACTCATGATTTTATCGAAAAATGGCATCCCCATAAGAAAATAGTATTGCCCTGCACAGTCGGAAATGAAATGGTCCTGAAAACTTTTTTGGGGAAAGAGAAGATGGTTCTAAATAAACAGTTCGGAATTTATGAACCTGATTCCCAGATTTTTACTGATCTTGATACCATTCATCTTGCTCTTGTTCCCGGAGTGGCTTTTGATGCTTCCAATAATCGACTTGGACGGGGAAGGGCTTTCTATGATAAGTTTCTCGTCAAAACGAATGCTTACAAAATCGGGCTTTGTTTTGACTTCCAATATTTGGAAAAAGTTCCCATTGATTCCAATGATGTTAAAATGGATATCATCATCCATCCTTAATCAATTTCTGACATTTTGTCTTATTTTATTTACAATAAGAGACATTTTGTCTTATTTTTCCTTATTTTTTTATTTTGTGGTCGTTGGTACACAATTTGTTTTGAGTATAACTGAAAAACAAAAAAATAAAAATAAACATATAAAAAAAAGGAGGATATCATGAACTTAATGAAACGAAACATGAGCTGTTCACCAAGGTATTACAATTACTTTGATGATTTATTTGGAACTAATTTACCGGATCTCTTTTTCAGCGATTCGCCAACCAGGCAAACAAT
This sequence comes from Bacteroidota bacterium, assembly GCA_019135895.1. Classification (GTDB taxonomy): domain Bacteria; phylum Bacteroidota; class Bacteroidia; order Bacteroidales; family WCHB1-69; genus JAGVVH01. Next base: position 5,924 of record JAGVVH010000021.1, read on the forward strand.
GCCTTCGGTAAATATTTGTGAACACGAGAAAGAGTTTACGTTAGAATTGGCTGCACCGGGCTACAGTAAGGATAATTTCAAAATCAACCTCTCCGACAATATGCTGACCATTAAAGCAGATAGTAAGGATGAGAAAAAGGAAGAGGATAAAAAGTATTCCCATAGAGAATATTTCTACTCTTCATTTGAAAGAAGATTTACTTTGCCGGACAACATCGACTTAAAAAAGATTGATGCCAAATACGATGAGGGTATTTTACATATCAATCTACCGAAAAAAGAGGTCAATAAAGAAGAAATTTCTTCAGAAATTACAATTAAATAAAAAAGCTTTTCATTTTGTTTGATTTGAGGAGAGGATGTTCATAAGGGCATTCTCTCCTTTTTTATAGTAAAAAATAAAAAATAATAATACTATTTAAAAAAAAATGTATTTTTGAATCTGATTTTTATATCAATAATTACTTTAGTAAACCCACAGTATTCAGAGGAATAGATTTGTTATGAAGAATATTTTATCTCAAAATATTACAAAAGAGGAAGAAAACTGGTATGTTTTGACGACAAAACCAAAACATGAAAAGAAGGTTTGCTATGGTTTAACTAATTTGGATATAATAAATTACCTCCCTCTTCACAAGCAGCAAAGAATCTGGCATGATAGAAAAAAATGGGTTGAGACCGTCCTCTTTCCTTCTTATATTTTTATTAAAATTGACAAAAAAAGTAAAAACAAGGTATTTGAAATTGATGGAATTGTTAAATATATCTCAACTGCAGGGAAAGCAGCCATTTTAAAAGAAGAAGAAATTGAAAGAATAAAAAGGCTCAGCAGTTATCTTGGAGAGATTGAAATTGCAAAAAGCAATATCGAAATTGGCGAAGAAGTTGAAATTATTGCAGGGCATTTCAAAGGCATCAGAGGAAAAGTCGTCTCAATCAGAGGTAAATATAAACTCAGCATAGCAATTCCCGCCATCGGAAGTTGTGCCAAAATAGAAATTGAAAAAGAGCAGATTCAGAAAGCAATGTAACAAGCCTCAAACCATTGCTCCTATTACTGAATTTCCCGTTGTT
>JAGVVH010000099.1 GCA_019135895.1 Bacteroidota bacterium
TCAATGGCAACTTTTGCCTTGAACTCCGAATTAAATTTTCTTTTACTTTTCATACAGCAAATTTATTGGTTTTTTGTTTATACTTGCTGTCTAATTTTTGGGGAGTATTATACTGCAACTCTTTTTGGGAATGCTGGTTGGAACGGTGTTGCAACTAATCTTTCCTTTCTTAACGCAAAGCATTGTCGATTACGGGATCGGGAATAATAATCTCAATTTCATTATTGTCATCCTCATTGCTCAGCTTACACTCTATATTGCCCAAACGGCAGTAGAATTTATCCGTTCCTGGATTTTGCTGCATATTACTACCCGAATCAATATTTCCATTATTTCCGACTTCCTTTTCAAATTGATGAAATTGCCGCTCGGCTTTTTTGATACCAAGATGATTGGAGATATCATGCAACGTATCGGAGACCATAGCCGTATTCAAAATTTTCTGACGACATCAACCCTAAATACGCTTTTTTCGGTTGTCAATTTCATTGTCTTTACCTGCATATTGGGTTTTTATAATCTTAAGCTGCTGTTAGTGTTTCTAATTGCCAGTGTTCTTTACATTACTTGGATACTAATCTTTCTGAAACGCCGGCGTGAACTTGATTTCAAGCGATTTGCTCAAGCATCGGCAGAACAGAGCACTCTTTATCAACTGATTACCGGCATGCAAGAGATCAAGCTCAACAATTGTGAAAAACAAAAACGCTGGGAATGGGAAAATATCCAAGCCAAGCTGTTCAAGGTCAGTATCAAAGGATTGGCGTTGTCCCAATATCAGCAAACCGGTGCTTTTTTCATCAACGAGACCAAAAATATCCTGATTTCTTTTATTTCCGCCTATTATGACACTTGGGATGATGACGGCCGTGCAATACATCATCGGGCAGTTGAACAGTCCACTCAATCAGATGATTGCCTTTATACAATCCGCCCAGGATGCCAAGATCAGTTTGGAGCGACTCGGTGAAATTCACAACCGTGAAGACGAAGAGAGTAATGCCGAAGAGAAAGTGACCATTTTGCCTGAGGAGCGAAGTCTGCACATCTGCGACCTTTCTTTTCGGTATAACCCTCTGTCGCCGGAAGTATTGCAACATATCAACCTCACCATTCCCGAAGGAAAAGTCACGGCCATTGTGGGGATGAGCGGCAGCGGCAAAACCACTTTGGTGAAACTGCTCCTTGGATTTTATCCACCCACTGCCGGAACTATCAAAGTGGGAGAAACCGGTTTGCAAAATATCAGTCATAAGCTGTGGCGGGACGAATGCGGAGCGGTCATGCAGGACGGCTTTCTTTTTTCGGACAGTATTGCCAAAAACATTGCGGTAGGAGTTGAACGTATCGACAAAGCGCAACTGCTGCATGCCACTAAAGTGGCCAATATACAGGATTTGATTGACGGACTTCCATTGGCCTTCAACACCAAAATCGGACAGGAAGGGTCAGGAATCAGTCAGGGACAGCGGCAACGGGTTTTGATTGCCCGTTCGGTCTATAAAAATCCAGAGTATCTGTTTTTTGACGAAGCCACCAACTCATTGGATGCCAATAACGAAAAAGTAATTATGGAAAATTTGGGAGATTTTTTTCACGGGAAAACGGTCGTCATTGTGGCACACCGGCTTAGTACCGTTAAAAATGCCGATCAGATTGTGGTATTGAACAACGGTAGCATAACCGAAATCGGTACACATTCCGAACTGACGGCCAAGCGAGGAGAATATTACCAATTGGTAAAAAATCAATTAGAATTGGGAAGTTAAGCAATATTCAGCTTATTGATAATATTTTATAACATGAAACCAACTGACATTAACCTTAGAAGTGAGGAAGTACAAGAAATTTTAGGGCGTCCACCGCGCCGGATTGTACGCTATGGCATTACCCTCATCTTTATTATTGTGGCAGGGCTATTTATAGGGAGTTACTTTTTTAAATATCCGGAGATATTGAAGGCCACTATTACCGTCACCACAGAAAACGTTCCAGCAGATCTGACGGCTAAAGTTTCGGGAAGAATAGATTCTCTTTTTGTTCGTGA
>JAGVVH010000115.1 GCA_019135895.1 Bacteroidota bacterium
TAATTTCATATATTGATCAAAATCATAGTCTAAATCAGATTCAACATAATGAATAGTGTGGTATCTTTCTTTAATTAATAATAAATCTATAGCGTTTCTAATATTCATTAAACATGCAACCCCATGATAATCAACATTAGAAATCCTATCTTGTTTAACGCCATCTTTCATACGCCAGAAAGTTAATCTCCAACCGTCACTTAGAATGTTTTCTTTTTCATAAATATAATAATCCACCAATCCTTGAACTTCTTCAGTTACAGGATAATGAGTAACTAAACAAACTGGAAAATTCTTCTCTTTTAAGAACTTAATTTTATTAATTAAAACTTTTATTTTTTCTTTTGTATTCGGCCAAGCGCCAATTACAAAAATACTTTTATTGTTCAAAACTTGCACCTCCATATTTTATGTCTAAAAATGCTTAAAAATTATCATATTATTTCTATATGAAACCATTTTTTTCTGATATTCAAAAGATTTATATAGAAATTATTATAATATCGAATCAAAGAACATATGAAAAAATTCTTTGTAACTTTGGCAGTATTTGTGATGTTGGTAATCGCCGGATCAGCTTTTGCTGGTCCGATTGATTGGATGGCTGATAAACTGGGATACGTCCCGGAAACTCAGTTGGTTGCCGCGCAGGCGGAAACCGCGAAAGCTGTTGCTGCCGCGAAAGAAGCAGCGGTAGCAGCAGATCATGCTGCAACTTCTGCCAAATCAGCAACAACTTACGGAATTATTCTGACCGCTTTCTTAGGTGGTCTGGCAATTTTCCGTAAGAAAATCGCCAAGAAGATTCTTGCGGAGAAGCCTGCAAAGGCCGAGCCGAAAGAAGTCTAAAAAACGGGCAACATCCGAACTTCCACCGGATGTAAAACTAGTGGGGTGTAATTCTCTGGGGCAGTACCAGGGGGCTTGGCAGGCCGTCACTCGCTACACGCTTTCGGGCGTGTTTTCTTTTTGTTTTTTTGTTTTTTATGCAACATCTTTTGCAAAATTCTTAGCAGCTTCTTCTGCTTGCTCTTTAGTTTTAATTATATATTCTTTTCCAGATTCATTTCCACAAGTATCAGATTTAACTTTCTCACCAATTTCAAAACCATGAATAGCTCGATGACTCCAACCATAACATTTCTTATTTGGTGACCATCCCCAAGAGGTCACCGAATGATTTGGATTTAGTTTTTGAGCATTAATTTCTAACCAATCTTGAAATCTCACTTTTGGTTTTTTATTAGCATATCTAGGAAGATTTTTGAAATCTCTTTCTTCCGGTGGAATATCTGTAAATAAATATCTTGTCGTTTTAAATGTCTTAATCCTATTTGTTTTGGGATTAAGCTTTTTATTTTTTTCTTTATGGATTAATGGAACTTTATATTGTCCAGAACTCTCATCTCTCTCAAATAAATAATATAAAGATAACATTTTTATTAATTCCCTTCTAGATCAAATTTGTTTACAAAATTTTCAATATTGGGATCTATGAAATATTCATAATTTTCTCTTATTTTTTCAATCGGCCAATTCCACCAAGCGATCTTAAGAAGGCGATTTATAATTTCTTGACTGAATCTGTACCTTACAATTTTAGCTGGATTACCAACAACAATTGCATATGGTGGAATTTCTTTAGCTACAACAGCGGCAGTTCCAACAACTGCTCCATTTGAAATTTTAACTCCGGACATAATAGTTACATCTTGACCAATCCATACATCATTTTCAATAACTATATCACCCCTTGTTAATCCAGTTACAGGATAAGGATTAGGTAGACCGGCAAAGATCTCAGGAATGATATTAACAAAATTGGTAGTCATAACTAAATGAGTGGCATGATTACCACCAAGCATTACTGTAAGACCGCTTGCAATTGAACAAAAATTTCCAACTATAAGATTGCTTGCTGGAAAAATATTTTTAACATTTCCAACAATATAACTGTATTTACCTAAAGTAGTTGTACCCATTTACTGTTCCTTCCAAAGTTTATCTATTAAATCATATACAAAATCTTCTTGTTCTTTAGTAAATTTCCAGCGTTTATTTATGTTCTTTTTCGCCCATTCATATGGATCTGTCTTCTTTTCTTCTGCCATAGCTAACCAATCAGCTATCATTGCAGATATATATGTCAATGGCATTTTAGTAGCATCGACAGTCTTCTCTGGTGGTTTATCCCTATCAGTAGAGTTTAAATTTTTAATGGTTAATTCATCATCCCAATAATCGGGATGATGTTTATTTGTTGATATGTGATGAAAAGTTGCATTATTCATCTGTCGTTCGACTATATTAGATGGTATATATTCTGCACCACGTTCTTTCATATGATGTTTCCAATTTATATGTAAATATGGTGTATATTCCGGCTCTTTAAATTTACTCAAATCATGATATTCTTTTTCCTCTTCGAGTATGGCGCGATCTAAACGAGGATCATTTAAAGCAATAATTTTATCAATATATTTTCGAACTAAAGATATATGATAATTTGTTCTGTTTTCAAAATGTTGTATCATAGAATAAGTAGTCTTTCCAGCCCTTCTTGAATTTTCAAATAATTGAGTTGTTGCTAACATAAATTATCTCCCGTTTCTTCCACAAAGATCACAAACTCCTCTTGAATATAAACAGAAAAAACAGGCGGATTTATCAATAAAAGGATCATCTGCCGGCGGAACAATATTATTATCAATATAATAATTAATATATTTTATTTTATTCTCAACATATTCAAGATATTTCTCTGCAACATCATTAATAGTATCAATTACCAAAGTTGTCATAAAGAAAAATGAATTTGATTTAGAATTAAGCAATCTTTTAAGCTCTTTAATTTTATTTAATACTTCACCAAAACTTTCAGCATCAGTTGCAGTTACATCGTGAGCAATATAAATAAATTGAATTGTTTGAATATCATATTTTTCAAATTTTGGTTTCGATGTTCCTTTTCGAATTTTAATATTTGGATCTTTAGCTTCAGCTAAATGTTTTTCAAGAATATATTTATAAACCATTGTCTGATAAAAATCAGAGACTCTTGGTTTTCTAGTCCTAATAATTTTTTCATAATCTGAATAAGTGCAACTTTTAATTTCAACAAGAATGTTTGGACCTATTAAATTGTCTAATCTTCCAGAAAATTTAATAGACGGTACTTTAAGTGATACTTCTCTCTCAGTGAATTGATTAGTATTAGACTGTACAAAATCGTGAATTGCTGTTCCAATAGTTGATCTCATTAAAATAGGAAGCCATTTATCAGCAAAAGATTCAACTGGTGTATTTGTTAATTTATAAAAAATATCTCGAATACAACCAGATGAAATATCATACGCACTAATATTTTGAACTACATCACGGTATAATTGATTTTTTACAGCTGATTTTTCAAATAATTCTTGATTAAACATGTCAATATTAAATGGTGAATAACTAGTTGGTAAATTCGGCAAGATCTCAAAAGGAACATTTAAATTAGGTGCCTCAGAAGATTCCGGAATAATAACTTCTGGGGCTTGTGTTACTTCTGAGGTTTTCTTCTTTTCTACTTTATTTGGAACTTGTAACATTTTTAATAAATCATTAAATTCACTCACACTGCGCCTCCCACGTTTTTTCTTTTACATTTGTAATTTCTATATAATTTATGAAGTAAAGGAGTTTTGGGTGGTATTGCTACCACCCAAAAATTCAAAAATTATTATTTCTTTTCATTTCCAAAATTTGCAGCCGCCTGACGAGCAGCCATAAGACCTTTCATACCATACTTCGTAATTTAACTGCAAAAGCTCCCTTAAGAGCAGCAATTTTTTCCAAGCGTCCACGAGCAATCATGCTCCTACCATAAGCTTCATTCAATACTTTTTCATCTGACATTTTTTAGTTCCTCCTGAAATTTGGATTGTAATGTTGACCACCAATTTGTGGTCTATTTAATTTTGGTTGAAATTGTGGTTGTTTAGCAACTTGTGCTGGAAATTTTTCACCACTATAACGTTGCATATCCCTATCGTTAGTTCTTTGAATAATTTGTCGTGATTCATATATCTTTGATCTAAGCTTATTAATTTTTTCCAAACGTTTATCTTCTTCTAATCTACCATTATAAACTAATTCTAGAACTCTATAAAAGTTATCTAATGCTTCTCTAGCAGCAGTATAATAACTCTCACAAGCTGCGGCAACATTTGTACTGGAAACCATTTTCATAATATCATCAGAATCTGTTCTTTGAACTACATCAAATGCCCCAGTTCGCTTTAAGCAGGCAAAATAATTTTCCATATGAAGCCCGATCAAATCAATCAATTCTCCAATATAACACTCTCTGAGACATTTTCCTTGTTCTACACTTTTTGCACCACCGATAGAAGATGATGACTTAATAGCAAGAGGTGTAAGCAGCTTAATATCAGATAGTTTTGTTATTCCACAATTAGCATAACATTTTCGAGTATTCTCATAAACGATTGCTGATCGAATTTGCCAATACTTACCACCTCGTGCAAGTTTTCGACCAAGAGTTTCAATAGATTCTCCAATAGATGAAAGAATTCTTGTGATTGAGCGTGCGAATGGTTTCCCCATTAATAACGCAACAATACCACCCAACATTAGCCCAGCGGGAATAGTAACAATAAATTCTTCTGTAAGTGTTTCCTGCATATAGATACTATCGAGATAATTTTTAAATATTCTTTGTTGTTTTAATCTTGTAATTTCATATAATTCATTATAAAGGGGTAGATCATATTCCTGAAGAAATTTAACAACGTCAAAAAGATCTTCAAAAATCTGGTCTGGTGTTTGTTCCAGACCAGAATCCATAATATATGCTTCACTAATTCCTTTTAAAAATCTAACATCCATAATAGATTCTCCAACTCAGTCTTTAAATACTGGTTCATACATTATTTCATCATCAATATTTGTGGGTGTATCACCTTTCACTTCTTCTGGTTTTTCTGTTTCAGGAGGTGTCGTAATATCTTCATCAAGTGCCTCATCTGGAGAAATAACAGTTTGCAATGTTCCAGATGATTTTAATTGAAATAATCCACTTGTAATTCTTTGTTCGACTGCAATAGACATAACGTAGTCGAATGCATTTCTAAAGTTTTCATCTTTCAGATAATAATCGTAAGCATTTTTTCTATACATCTTTTCAGAAGTATAGTTTGAGTTACCAGTAACAGGGTCAATAAATTCGAGATAAACCTGAGGACCAGATTTCTTGATAGATAATGGGTAAGGAAGATTCTTCTCTTCCTTAAAATACTTCAATTCTGATCTTGTCATTTCGGCAAGAAATGTGTATTCGCTCCAAAACTTGTGTAGACCAGTTCTTTTATCAAATACACACATAACAGACTCTTGAGAAGGAGCAGTCTTATTTTTTTCGGTAAATATATTCATAAACCAACCGGAGATACCCATCCCATCATTGGGTGTAATTGCTGTTTTTCTTGATAGAAAAAGCCATTGTGCTACCTTATGATTAAAAGCAATAATCGATGATGCAGCTTTATAATCATTCCATGTACCAACAGATTTTTCTTTAGCAATATACTGCCCTTCAAGCTGTAGATTCGCTCGAACCTGATCAATCGTCAAAAAAGTAATTCTATTATAAGCCAACAAAGGATAATATTTTTCGATGCAAAAAGATAATTGACGTGCTTTTACACCAATTATACGATTGGGATCATCAGCATCATTAATCTTAGAGCAAGATGTTGCTGCGATACTATCCCAAATAATCATAATTTTAAATTCTTTTTGTAATTTTTCTTCAAATTGTTTTTTGATTTCTACCAACGTTTCAATCATATGAAAGAAACCATAAATATCAATTACAACTGGCTCATAACGAAATCTTTTTTCATCTATACCAAAAATTGTTATTCTAGATGAAGCATTGCTTGTTACTGAAACATTTCCAGCGCCTTCTATATCTAGATAAACAATAATTGAATTTGGATACATAACCTGAAATACTTTAGAAAACTGAAATGCAAATGTGCTCTTGCCCGTTTCTGGCGTAGAGGACAATACTACAGGTGCTGAAGATATTATTCCGCCTCCCAACAGGGCGTCTAAATGTTGTATCCCAAACGGAGTTACATATGGTTTGGGAGCTCTAGCATAACCATAATCCCGTGTAATAATTTTCTCAAAAGCTTCACCTAGCTTTTCGGCGATACCTTCGTCTGCAGGTGCAAAATTTGAGGAATCTAATGTACTTCCAACTTCTGCTGCTTCTTTCTTTCTAGCCATTCCGCCTCCAACTTTTTTTCGCTCATAACCTATGAGCAATTTTTCTAACGTCACCCACCAGATTTAATAACTGGTGTTCTAGAACAGCTAGGACAATCAGTTGGATCTGGCTTAATAACTTTTACTTTTACCACATTTGGATCTGTACTTAAATTTTGACTATCCTGATTAATATATTGTATAAACTCTGAGACAATTTCATCTAAATCAATTTTATCTTTCTCTGGAATGGTATTAGATGTAGTCATCAATATCTTCCTTTTTATTTTTTTTGTCTTCTTTTTCGTCATCATCTTCTTCATCTTCAGATTTTTCATCTTTAGATTTTTCATTATCAGAGTTTTCTATCTCAGTATCGTCATCATCAGGAAGATCATCATCTTCCAATTCATCAACTTCTGGAGGAATTTCGGATTCAATATCATCTAAATCATCTTCAGAAATATTTTCCCCATCAAGTTCGTCAAATTCATCATCGATATCAATATCATCTAATTCTTCATCCGACATTTGATCAACCTCATCTGGAATTTCAGATTCAATATCATCAAGCTCTTTATCGTTCATTTCAAAATCTTCTTCATTTTTAGCCATATCTTCAACTCCCTGATCTTCGTATTCTTCAGGATCTATTTTCTTAATAATGATAAATTTTTTAACTGGCGGGATATCGGCAAAATCATTACTAAGTGCATCTACATTTCGACTTCCAGATGCTACTCCAGGGCTAGAACCAACCCTTATAATGGAAATCATAAATTATATCCTCCTACAACTTATATTCTGGATCTTTGTCCAAATTTATTTTGATTGCACCGGCTTGAGCTTTACCTACGCCGGACATAGCATTCCCAAGTTTTTCAAAAAACTCTGAAAGATTTTCCCCACCATTCTTTAATCCTTCATCAATTTTACGTATATCAACATCAAGTAATCTAAATTTACCAATAGTAATATCGTTAATTTCTTTATGATATCGATGTTTAATACTTTCTAATTCAGACATTGAATTGAATATTTTTGTTAATAATTCTATATTAGTTCTGATTGCTGCAAAATATTTAGCTTTCTTTACAGCATCTGTTTCTTGTGCAGCTAGTTGTTCTAGCTGTCTATTGGCATTTTCTAATGATATCTTGTGGGATTTCAAATCTGTAATAAAATTATCTAAATGATCAATTTGTTGTTCTAACTGTTTTTTTCTTTCAGAAAACTCTGTTTTAATTTCTGTCTTACTATCGATTTCCATGTTATTTACCTACTGTCAATTTCGCTTAAACAAATTCTAACAAATTTCTTTAACTGTTCAACAAAACTAATCTGATCTATTCTGACGGATGTAAGTGTCATTAAATTGATATATTCGCCGGAGAGAATAAGATTAATAAAATTATCAGATATCCGGGATAATACTGGTTGTAAATAACCATCAGAAAATACATTTTTAAATGGATATGTTAACTCATCTAAAATAACAGATTTAACTAATTCTGGTTTAATTAACATATCATTATAAGGTTTAGCTTTTGGATTAGCAATGTGAACACATTTTAATAATTTTAAAATCGTTGGAAGTTTCTTTATTTTCTCTAAAGTCTGTTCATTAATAAGATCATTATCATATATTTTAATTAATTTAAATTCGTTATTATCTAGTCTGAATATTGACCGGCGCGATCTTGTACACGCTGCCATATAAACATCTTGAAATTCATTATTTATGATAACATTTTTAAATACACGATAATTTAATCCAAGTTGTACGTATATCGGCGAGCTCTTATAATATTTATCTACTTGTAAATTATATAATACTTCTTTATAGAGTGATAAACGAGTAGATGAATTAGATGTATTAAGGATATTGTTGATACTCCAAAAACTAGAATATACTTTACTTGTATCTTGTTTCCTCATAAAATAATAATGAAATATACTCCCAAATACACCTCTATAAAACGTATCTACGTTACCAACAGTTAATGGATTAAATTTCTGCAGGCCATTACCAAGAAAATCTAATAAAACATTATACTTAATAACATCTTGATCTAAATAGAATGAGTTGACGTAAACATTAACTAATTTTTCAGAACTACGACGAATCCTCTCATAAACGCTACGAATGATTGCTTGTAAAAACTTTCGAGTATCTGGAAGATATTGTTGTAAAATATAAATCAAATATGGAAATAAAATCCTCGCTCGAAACTGAATATGTGTCATTTTTAGAATATTTATATTATATCTTGTAAGTGCATTTGCAGTCTGATATAATAAAAATAATCCCCGAATTATTGGTGACCTCATATTAAGTTGAGCAAAATGGTGTCGCTTTAAATCTTCCCAGTAACGATCAATCATCTTTGAGTCGATGATAATATTTTCAGATCTGGCGGCCCTTTCTAAAGCATCATTTCCATATCTGTGTAATAGTTTATAAGAGATATCTATATCTGAATCATTTAACTGATCTTCTGCTGTTTCGATATCTTCAAGATACACTATGCCTCCTCCCACTGCTAAAATATAACTAATCTATTATTATTATTTCTATGTAAAATTAGAAGTGGAAAAAAGATTCTTATTTTTGATAACGATATTTCATAGTAGTGCCTTTATCATAAACTTTTTTACCAACGAGTATTCCAGCTTTAGCAATATTACGCCCAGTTGCTTCAAGACCAGTACCGACAATTGGAGTTGCTGCTTTTTTGGCCGCTAAAACACCTTGTCCAAGTTTAGTACCAGCCCAACCAAACGCTCTGTCTAAACGTTCACCTTCTGTTAAAAATAAATGATTAACTGATAACATATTTATTCTCCCAGAACAGATTTTATAGAATTTTCGATGATATCATTTATGGATGGACCAATATCACTATCACAATTTTTACTATTAAAAGTTTTTGTGTTTTCATCTCTAATAAGAATATTGCTATCATTCATAAGTGTCCATTTTTTACCATCGGGAACAGAGAAATCAGATCTTGGTGTTTTCTCTCCCCAATTTGACCAATCACTGAAAAATATTTCATTTAGAGCAATCATAATTTACCTCAATTATTTACGTATTTTAAAATTTTTTCTTTGAATGTTATCTTTAAAGTTTAACACTTTATTTTTAAAACTACTAAGATCTTCCCCAAGCTGTTTAGTTTCGTTTTTAAGTCCCTTATCAAAACGATTTTCTAATCTCATGAATGCTCGACCAGGACGAGACTTACTGAGAATGTTATTATCTATTACTTTATTAATCTTTCCAAGAACACCTTCCGAAATGTACCGTGTTATTGAAATCATATAATCTAATCTCCTTCTACGTTATGATGTGTTTAAATAATTTTTTTTCAGCGTCAAATTTTATAGATCGAACAATTCATTTAGCATCAGACTCCGCATCTTTGCTAAGACTTAAATGTTTATCATTATTTACATTTATCGTCTTTAAAGGAATGTTTTGTGGTATATTTTTCTTAAGTATTGTCATATGACCTGATTGTTCGGTATTTGGTGTAACAGTTGCCTCAAAGAGTTTATATAATGGCAACAAAGTATTCTCCTTCTTTAAAGATTTATCTCCTAACGAATTTGGTCACTAAGCTTAAATTAAATTTCTTTCCAATGTTCATAGGAATAATTGTTTCATAATCAAGCGTTGCTATCTTAAAATATCTTACACATGGAACAATACAAACACGTCCCAGTAATTCATAAAATCTTTTAGTATAAACGTCAATATTAGAATCTCCAACTACTAAAATATGAATTGCTTCTTTTATATCAAAATTATAATTCTTCATAAAAGTTTTGGTTGTATCATCCCATAGATCTTGCCGATTTTGAAAATTCAATAACAAAGTGCCATGGTAATAAAGTTATATCAAATTGTGAATATAACTCTCTAAATCTTTTAAATATTAAAATAAGGTCAATCTTGGCAGAGTCCACCCGTGGCATTGGACGGATGGGGAAAAATGGGTTATTATATGAATCTTGTATAATAATGCCCAGCGGTCTTGGTTTAAATTTATTTGAGATTGATGAGTGATCCTTGGACGCATCAACTCTGCCAAGATTGTTAACAATAAGA